>DASUGG010000264.1:0-4718 GCA_036274135.1 Geminicoccaceae bacterium | reverse complement strand
GACGGCTTCAGCACCGCACCATCCGGCGCGAGGTTGCCGCGCAGGATCACCATGCCGCCTTCCTTGGTGTGCGGATTGTCCCAGCCGCGGATCACCTCGGTGTTCCAGTTCGGCGCGTCCTTGACGTTCTCCCACATGGTCTGGCCGGTGACCGTCAGCGCATCCTTGTCGAGCAGGCCGTGCTCGCCGAGCGCGCGCAGCACGGCCGGCAGCCCGCCCGCATAGTAGTAATCCTCCATCAGGAACCGTCCGGACGGCATGATGTCGACCAGGGTGGGCACCTCGCGGCCGTAGCGGTCCCAGTCGTCGAGCCCGAACTGCAGCCCCGGCACGCGGCCGGCGATCGCGCTCAGGTGGATCACGGCGTTGCTCGAGCCGCCGAGCGCGCCGTTCGCCCGCACCGCGTTGAGGAAATTCTCGCGCTTGAGGATCTTCGAGATGCGCAGACCCTCCTTGACCATCTCGACGATGCGCCGGCCGGTCAGCTGGGCGATCACGCGGCGCCGGCTGTCGACCGCCGGGATCGCGGCGCAGCCCGGCAGGCTCATGCCCAACGCCTCGGCCATGCTGTTCATGGTCGAGGCGGTGCCCATCACCATGCAGTGCCCGGGCGAGCGCGACATGCAGGCCTCGGCGTCCATAAAGTCGGCGAGCGTCATCTCGCCCGCCTTGACCTCCTCGGCGAAGCGCCAGACGTCGGTGCCCGAGCCGATGTCCTTGCCGCGATACTTGCCGTTCAGCATCGGCCCGCCCGAGAGCACGATCGCCGGCACGTCGCAGGACGCGGCACCCATCAGCAGCGCCGGCGTCGTCTTGTCGCAGCCGGTCATCAGCACCACGCCGTCGATCGGATTGCCGCGGATGGCCTCCTCGACGTCCATCGAGACGAGGTTGCGGAACAGCATCGCGGTCGGCCGCAGGTTGCTCTCGCCGGTCGAGAACACCGGGAACTCGAGCGGGAAACCGCCGGCCTCGTAGACGCCGCGCTTGACCCGCTCGGCGAGGTCGCGGAAATGCGCGTTGCAGGGGGTGAGCTCGGAGAAGGTGTTGCAGATGCCGATCACCGGCCGGCCGTCGAACAGGTCGGCCGGGAAGCCCTGGTTCTTCATCCAGCTGCGATGCAGGAAGCCGTCCTTGTCCGGATGGCCGAACCAGGCGGTGCTGCGATACGGCTTCTTGTGGTCGGCCACGGATGCTCCCCCGGCGATGCGGTCGGCCCGGCAGCCGCCCGCCGCGGCGCCGACCGAGGTCGGTTTTTGTGCTCGGTCGGCTAGCATAGCGGATCGCCCGGCGCCAGACCAAGAAGCGTTCCGGGATGCCGCGCAGGTACCGGTACCACGAGGCCCGGACGCCGGCGCGACAACAGGCGGTGGACCGCGCCCGCGCGATGCGCCATGGTCGTCCCGGGCAGCGTTCGATCGCTGTGACGCGAGGACCGAGCGGGAAGGCAAGATGATCGTCGACGACCAGGTGATCGCCAGCGCACGCGCGAAACTCTATACCGCCGTGCTGTCGGACGTGCTGGACGAGCAGGGCTATCGCCACCAGGTGCTGCCGCCGCGGATCCGGCCGCTCGACGACGGCAAGGTGCTGGTCGGCAGAGCCCGCACCGGCCTCTATCGCGACGTCTACCACGTGCCGGAAGGCGGCAACCCCTATGCTCTCGAGATCGCGCTGATCGACGACCTGAAGAAGGGCGACGTCGCGGTGCTGGCCTGCGGCGCGTCCGGCAGGATCGCGCCGTGGGGCGAGCTCCTGACCACCGCGAGCATCGCGCGCGGCGGCGTGGGCTGCCTCACCGACGGGCTGGTGCGCGACACCAGGGCGATCCGGGTGCTGGGCTTCCCGGTCTTCCACGGCGGCATCGGCCCGCTCGATTCCAAGGGCCGCGGCGAGGTCTGCGCGATCGACGTGCCGATCGAGTGCGCCGGGGTGATCGTCCATCCGGGCGATCTGGTGTTCGGCGACGCCGACGGCGTGCTGGTCGTGCCGCAGCCGATCGTCGCCCAGACCCTCAAGCTGGCGCTCGCCAAGGTCGAGGGCGAGGACCGCACGCGCGACGCGCTCAAGGAGGGCGCGCTGCTCGCCGACGTGTTCGCGAAGTACGGCATCCTCTAGCCGGAGGCGGAGATGGCGCGCGACGCGAGCGGCGACCGGCCGGTGCTGATCCCGCATGTCGACGATCTCGGCGTCAGCCACGGCGCCAACCAGGCCTTCGTCGAGCTCGCCGGGCTCGGCTTCGTCACCTGCGGCTCGGTGATGCCGCCCTGCGGCTGGTTTCCCGAGATGGCGGCGATGGCGCAGGAGCGGCCGGCGCTGGACGTCGGCGTGCATCTGACGCTCACCAGCGAATCCCGGGCCTGCCGCTGGCGGCCGATCTCGACCGCGTCGCCTGCCTCCGGCCTGCTCGATGGCGACGGCTATCTGTGGCCGGACGTGCCGTCGGTGCGCCGGCACGCCGACCGCGGCGCGGTCGAGACCGAGCTGCGCGCGCAGATCGAGGCGGCGCTCGCGGCCGGGATCGACGTGACGCACCTGGATACGCATATGGGCGCCGCCGCGGCGCCCGAGTTCGCCGCGATCTACGTTGCGCTCGGCCGCGCCTACCGGCTGCCCGTGCTGCTCACCCGCGAGAGCGCGAGCTACGATTCGGTGCTGGCGATGGGGTCGGTCGAGCGCGGCTTCTACGACGGCCTGATCGCCGGGCTCGCGCGCGAAGGCGTGCCGCTGATCGACCGGTTCGCCATGGGTCTGGCGATGCCCCATCTGTCCAGCGAGGAGGCCTACCGCCGGATCGTCGGGCAGGCGGCGCCCGGCACGACCTTCGTCTCGCTGCACTGCAATACGGCGGGCGACATCGAGGTCATGCACCCGAATGACGCGGCCTGGCGAATCGCCGAGTACGAGCTCTTCAAGGACCCCGAATTTCTGGCCTGGACTTCGGCGCAAGCCGTCCGGCTCGGCGGCTTTCGGGCGATCCGCGACCGCTGGCGCGAGGACCTCGCGCGGCGTTAGCGTGGCCTTCAGGACACGCTGCAAAGCTGCAAGGCAGCCATGCAGATGTTTCGGCTAGGTTCGCGGCGACGGCGGGATTAGATCACGTCGGTGTCGTGGGCCGCGGCCCTCCCGGAGCCAGGTACAATGTGGTCGGCATTTGGGCGCTATGGTGGTCTCATCGCGGCTGCCGTGGCCCGGCCGCGCCTTGCCGACTCGTCGGCCGCGCTCGGCATCGGTCTGGCGCTTCTGGCGTTCATGCTGTTCAGCAGCATGGACGCCATGATCAAGTGGCTGAGCGCCAGCTACCCCGTGCACGAGATGCTGTTCTTCAACGCCGGCTTCGGCCTCCTGACGGTGGCGCTGATGACCTGGCGCTCGGGCGGCCTGCGCGAGCTCCGCACGCAGCGGATCGGGCTGCATCTGCTGCGCGCCTGCTGCGGCATGACGGGAGGCTTTTCCGCGTTCACCGCCTACAGCCTGATGCCGCTCGCGGACGCCTACGCCTTCATCTTCACGACGCCGCTGCTGATCACCGTGCTGTCGGTGCCGCTGCTCGGCGAGACCGTGCGCTGGCGGCGCGGGTCGGCGGTCGTGGTCGGCTTCATCGGCGTGCTGATCATGCTGCAGCCGGGCAGCGGCAGCTTCGACGTCGCCGCCGGCGCGGCGCTGCTCGCGGCCTCCGCCTCGGCGCTGTCGATCATCCTGGTGCGCAAGCTCAGCGCCACGGAGACCACTGCGAGTATCGCGTTCTACACCAACGCCACGGTGGCGGTGGTCATGGCCTGCCTGCTGCCCATCGGCTTCGTGCCGCCGGCCCTGCCCGATCTGGCGCTGATGGCGCTGGCGGGATTTACCGGCGGCGCCGCGCTGATGCTGCTGATCGCCGGCTACCGGCGCGCCCAGGCGGCGGCGGTGGCGCCGTTCCAGTACAGCCAGATGCTCTGGGGCGTCCTGCTCGGCTGGCTGCTGTGGGACGACCTGCCGGCCCCCGCGGTGGCGGTCGGCGCGTCGATCGTGGTCGCGAGCGGCCTCTACATCCTCTACCGCGAGGTGGTGCGCGCCGAGGGCCGGCCCGAGCCGGTCGCGGCGACCCCTGCCGCGCCGGCGGCCGTCGACTTGGTCAGCGCCGCGGCAGACTGAGGATCTCGCGCGCCTCGGCGGCGCTCGCCACGTTCTTGCCCAACAGCTCGACGATGCGCGCCGCGCGCTCGACCAGCGCGGCGTTGGAGGGCGCCAGCACCCCCTTGCTCATATAAAGGTTGTCCTCGAGGCCGACCCGGACGTGGCCGCCGAGCAGGCAGGCCTGGGCGACGATCGGGAACTCCATCGCGCCGATGCCCATCGCCGCCCAGACCGCATCCGGCGGCAGCAGTGACCTGGCGTAGACCAGCGTCTCCGGCATCGGCGCGAAGCCGTAGCCGGCGCCCAGCACCACCTGGAAGAACGGCGGCCGCGGCAGCACGCCCGCGGCGAGCAGCTGCTGGGCGAGCCTGATGTCGCCGGAATCGAACACCTCGAGCTCCGGCTTGACGCCCGCGGCCTTGGCCGCGGCCGCCATCGCGCTGACGCTCTGCGGCGTGTTGATCACCACGGACGTGCCGAACCACATGGTGTTGAGGTCGAGCGAGCAGATCTCGGGCCGCAGCTCGACGACGTGCGCGATCCGCTTCTCGGGCGCCATCAACGTCGTGCCGGGCGCCGCGACCCTCGGATCGTCCTCG
>DASUGG010000263.1:0-9450 GCA_036274135.1 Geminicoccaceae bacterium | reverse complement strand
TGTGCTGGCGGAAGGCGCGGGTGAGCTTGGCCGCAGCATCGGCAGTCTTCGCGACCACCAGCACGCCGCTAGTGTCGCGATCGAGCCGGTGGACGAGGCGCGGCCGCTCGCCGTTGACGGCCAGCGCCGCGAGCATGCCGTCGATGTGGCGGCGGGTTCCGGTGCCGCCCTGCACGGCCAAGCCCTCCGGCTTGTTCAGGACGAGCACGCTGCGGTCCTCGACCAGGATCAGGCGGCGCAGGAACGCGGCATCGCGCGGGTCGGCCAGCGGCTGCGGCTGCGGCGGTTCCGGCGCCGCCGCGAGCGGCGGCACGCGGATGGTCTGGCCGGCAGCAAGGCGGGCGTGGGCCTGGGCACGTCTGCCGTCGACCCGCACCTGGCCGGTCCGCAGCAGCTTCTGCAGCCGGCCATGGGTCAGGGCGGGAAAGTGGCGGCGAAACCAGCGGTCGAGACGAAGCTCGGCCTCGGCGGCGGCGACCGTCCTGAGCTCGACCTCGCTCACGGGCTCTGCGGGCGCGTGGCGCGCAGCTTGGCCCAGGCCTCGAGCCGCTGCCGGATCTTTGCCTCCTCGCCCTCCGCGGTCGGCTGGTAGTACGTCTCGCGCGGCATGTCGTCCGGGAAGTAGTTCTGGCCCGAGAAGCGATCCGGCGCGTCATGATCGTAGGCATAGCCGCGGCCGTAGCCGAGCTGGCGCATCAGACCGGTCGGGGCGTTCAGGATATGCGCCGGCGGCATCAGCGAGCCGCTCTCCTTCGCGGCGCGACTGGCGGTCCCAAACGCAGTATAAGCGGCGTTCGACTTCGGCGCGCAGGCCAGATGAATCGCGCACTGCGCCAGCGCCAGCTCGCCCTCGGGGCTGCCGAGCTGCTCATAAGCCTGGCTCGCGGCGACCGCCAGCGGCAGCGCCGCCGGATCGGCGAGCCCGATGTCTTCGGACGCCATGCGCACCAGCCGGCGCGCGATGTAGCGCGGATCCTCGCCGCCGGCCAGCATGCGGGCGAGCCAGTATAATGCCGCGTCGGGATCCGAGCCGCGCACCGACTTGTGCAGCGCGCTGATCAGGTTGTAGTGCGCCTCCTGCTGGCGGTCGTAGAGCGGCATGCGCCGCTGCAGCACGTGCGCCAGCGTCGCCGGGTCGAGCTCCGGCGCTGCCGGCAGGTCGGCCAGGTTCTCGACCATGTTCAACAGATAGCGGCCGTCGCCGTCGGCGAGCTCGGCAAGGCGCGTGCGGGCGGCGGCATCGAGAGGCAGGCGGTGGCCGATCGCCCGCTCGGCGCGCGCGATCAGCGCCTCCAGCGCCGGCGCGTCGAGGCGATGCAGCACCAGCACCTGGCAGCGCGACAGCAGGGCGCCGGTCAGCGCGAACGAAGGGTTCTCGGTCGTCGCGCCGATCAGGGTGACGGTGCCGTCCTCGACCTGGGCGAGCAGGCCGTCCTGCTGGGCGCGGTTGAAGCGGTGGATCTCGTCGATGAACAGCAGCGTGGTCTGGCCGGTACGGCGCAGCGCGCGCGCCTGCTCGTAGACCGTGCGCAGATCGGCGACGCCGGACATCACCGCCGAAAGCTGCACGAGCGGCTGGCCCAACCGTTGCGCCAGCAGACGGGCGAGCGTCGTCTTGCCGCTGCCGGGCGGCCCCCAGAGGATGATCGAGCCGAGCTGGCCGCGCGCGAACATGCGGCCGAGCGGCGTGTCCGCGCCGAGCAGGTGGTCCTGGCCGACCAGCTCGTCGAGCGAGCGGGGCCGCAGCCGGTCGGCGAGCGGCTGCGCCGCGTGGCCGGCGCGATCCGCGGCGGCGGCGGCCGCGGCGGAGCCTTGCCCGAACAGATCGCTCATCAGTTGATCACCACATCGAGGGGGCGGCCGCCGCGCTCGATCTCGAGCTGCCAGGGCAGGCTATGCTTCTCTACCGCGGCGCCGAGTTGCGCGACGGTCTCGATGCGCTCGCCCGCCAGCCGTCTGATGATGTCGCCGCGCCGGAAGCTGAGCCGGGCCGCATCGCTGCCGCGCTCGACGCCGACCACCACGACGCCCTGCTCGAACGGATCGAAGCCGAGATCCTCGTTCAGGCCCGGCGACATGTTGGCGACCTTGGCGCCGGACAGGGGGTGCCGCCCGGCGAGCGTCGTGGTCTGCGGCGGTGGATCGTAGGGCGGCGTCTCGAGAACGAGCTGCACGGTCTTGCGCTGGCCGTTGTGCCATACCTCGAGCTCGGCATCGTCACCGATCTTTCCGACCGCGAGGCGGAAGTTGAGACCGTGCGGATCGAGCACCTCGTTGCCGTCGACCGCCAGCACGACGTCGCCCTGGGTAAGCCCCGCCCGGGCCGCCGGCCCATACGGGTAGACCTGGCGCACCAGCACGCCGACAGGCCGCGCGAGGCCGAGCGACGTGGCGAGGTCGGCGTCGACCGGCTGGGTCCTGGCGCCGAGCCATGCCCGGGCGAGTTCGTTGCCGCCGCTCTCGACCGAGCGGATCAGCGCCTTCACGAGGTTGACCGGAATCGCGAAGCCGATGCCGATCGAGCCGCCGCCATTGCGGGTGAAGATCGCCGTGTTGATGCCCGCCAGCCGCCCATCCAGCGTCACCAGGGCGCCGCCGGAATTGCCGGGATTGATCGCCGCATCGGTCTGAATGAACGACAGGTCGGAGCCGATCCCGGGCGTCGTGCGCGCCAGCGCCGAGACGATGCCGCTGGTCACGGTCTTGCCGATGCCGAACGGGTTGCCGATCGCCAGCACCAGATCGCCCACCTCGAGCCGGTCGGAATCGCCCATCGGCAGGACGGGCAGGGGCTGGTCGCCCGCCTGGATGCGCAACAGGGCGAGATCGGCGGTCTCGTCGTCGCCCAGGACCTCGGCACGGTACTCGCGCCGGTCCGACAGCACGACCATGATCTGCTCGGCGTCCTCGATCACATGGTGGTTGGTGACGATCAGTCCGTCCTCGCGGACGATCACGCCGGAACCGAGCGCCTGCTCCGGCGGCACCCGCGGCGCCTGCCGCTGGCCGCGGAAGAACAGATCGAAGAACGGATCGGCGAACAGGCTGTCCAGCGGCGAGCGGCCGCCCTGCTTGGTGGTGTAGATGTTGACCACCGCCGGCGCCGACTCGCGGACGACCGGCGCAAAGGAAAGATTGATCTGCGCACGCGACTGCGGCACCTGCTGGGCGGTTGCCGCCGCCCGCTCGGCCGCAGCGGGGACCTGCCTGGCAATCGCCGTGCCGGTCGGCGTCGACGCGCATGCCGCAAGCACGGCGGTCGCCAGCCAGAGCGCGCAGCGCAACCCGACCCAGGCCGGCTTGCGCCGCCTCGACGATCCTTCCCGGCGGCGCACGACGATCCCGGCTTCGCTTAGCAGAAGCCGGCGGTCGCCCGACTCAGGCGGCCGCTGCCTCGGGCTCCTCGTCCACATGCTGCGGCGGTCCGGAATCCTGCCCTTTCGCCGAGACATCGCGGTCGACGAACTCGATGATCGCCATCGGCGCGTTGTCGCCGCTGCGGAAGCCGGCCTTGAGCACGCGCAGATAACCGCCGGCCCGGCCCTCGTAGCGCGGCCCGAGGGTGTCGATCAGCTTGGCCGCCGTCCTTGCGTCACGGGTCTTGGCGATGAGCAGGCGGCGGGCGTGCAGATCGCCACGCTTGCCGAGGGTGACCAGCTTCTCGACCAGCGGCCGCAGCTCCTTGGCCTTCGGCAGCGTGGTCGTGATCTGCTCGTGCTTGACCAACGCCACCGCCATGTTGGCGAACATCGCCTTGCGATGGCTCGACGTCCGGTTCAGCTTACGGCCGCTAAGGCGATGGCGCATCGGCGTTCTCCCAGGGTGCTGTCAGGCGTCGGCGCGGCCCGCTAGTAGGGCTCCTCGATTCGGCGCGCCAGCTCCTCGATGTTCTCGGGCGGCCAGCCCGGCACCTCGAGGCCCAGCCCGAGACCCATCTGGGTCAGCACCTCCTTGATCTCGTTCAACGACTTGCGACCGAAGTTCGGCGTCCGCAGCATCTCGGCTTCGGTCTTCTGCACCAGATCGCCGATATAGACGATGTTGTCGTTTTTCAGGCAGTTGGCCGAGCGCACCGACAGCTCGAGCTCGTCGACCTTGCGCAAAAGGTGCGGGTTGAACGGCAGCTCCGGCTTGGCCTCGCCTGAGGCCGCCGCGCGCGGCTCCTCGAAGTTGATGAACAGCTGCAGCTGATCCTGCAGGATGCGGGCGGCCAGCGCGACCGCGTCCTCGGGCGACACCGAGCCGTCGGTCTCGAGCTGCATGGTCAGCTTGTCGTAGTCGGTGACCTGGCCGACGCGGGCGTGATCGACCCGGTAGGCGACCTTGCGCACCGGACTGTAGATCGCGTCGACCGCGATCAGGCCGATCGGCGCGTCCTCAGACTTGTTGTGCGCCGCGGGCACGTAGCCGCGCCCGACCCGCGCGGTCATCTCCATGTTCAGCTCGGCGCCCTCGTCGAGATGGCAGATGACGTGGTCCGGGTCCATGATCTCGATGTCGTGGCCGCACTCGATCATGCCGGCGGTGACCACCGCCGGCCCGCGCGCCTTGAGATACATGCGCTTGGTGGACTCGCTGTGCAGCCGGATCCCCAGCGACTTGAGGTTGAGCACGAGGTCGGTGACATCCTCGCGCACGCCGGGGATGGTCGAGAACTCGTGCAGCACGCCGTCGATCTGGACGGCGGTGATGGCCGAGCCCTGCAGCGAGGAGAGAAGGATGCGGCGCAGCGCGTTGCCGAGGGTGACGCCGAAGCCGCGCTCGAGCGGTTCCGCGATCACGGTCGCCTCGCGGTCGCCGCGCTGCCCGGGCAGTACCTCCAGCTTGGGGGGCTTGATCAGCTGTTGCCAGTTCTTCTGAATCACGGGCTTACCTCGAACCTTGCCGATGACGGCGAAACGCATGGTGGGGTCGGCGAAGCCATCGCCGCGAAGCGCGGCAGCGATGGCTAGACCCTTCGCCGCTTGCGCGGCCGACAGCCGTTGTGCGGGATCGGTGTCACGTCGCGGATCGATGTGATCGTGAACCCGACCCCCTGCAAGGCCCGCAGCGCCGATTCCCGTCCGGAGCCCGGACCGCGGACCTCGACCTCGAGGGTCCTCATGCCGTGCTCCATCGCCTTCCGCCCCGCCTGCTCGGCAGCGACCTGCGCGGCGAAGGGCGTCGACTTGCGCGAGCCCTTGAACCCTTGACTGCCGGCCGACGACCAGGCGATCGCGTTGCCCTGCGCGTCGGTGATGGTGATCATTGTGTTGTTGAACGAGGCGCTCACATGCGCGACGCCGGACGAGATGTTCTTGCGCTCGCGCCGGCGCAGACGAGGACTGGTATCCTTGGCCATGGGCTACTTCTTGACCTTCTTCTTGCCGGCGATCGGCCGTGAGGGGCCCTTGCGCGTGCGCGCGTTGGTGTGGGTGCGCTGGCCGTGCACCGGCAGGCCCTTGCGGTGACGCAGCCCGCGATAGCAGCCGAGATCCATCAGGCGCTTGATGTTCATCGCGACATCACGCCGCAGGTCGCCCTCGACCCGGTAGTTGCGGTCGATGACCTCGCGCACGCGCGCGACATCGGCCTCGGACAACTCGCTGACCCGCTGGCCGAACGGAACCTGCACCGCGTCGAGAATCTTCTGCGACGTCGTCCTGCCGATTCCGTAGATATAGGTAAGCGCAATACCCACCGGCTTGCCGCTGGGGATGTTCACTCCGGCGATCCGGGCCACTTACGTCTCTCCCTCTTGTCGCGCCCGCGCGGCAGGTCGGCCGAGCCCGACAGGCGTGATATAGGTAGCGAACCCCTGGCGCAAAAGCCGCGCGATTATAGGCAGCTCGAATCCCCTGTCAACGCGCCGCCGCTGCGAGCTTCGAGGCGATCTCCTTGCCCACCTGGTCGATGTCCGCCATGCCGTCGACCGTGACCAGCAGCCCCTTCGCCCGATAGTACGGCAGCAGCGGCGCCGTCTGCTCGTGGTAGGCGCGCAGGCGGGCGCGCACCGTCTCCGGCTTGTCGTCGGCGCGGCGTACGAACTCCGTGCTGCCGCAGGCGTCGCACACGCCCGGCACCTTGGTGGGCCTGCTGCTGTCGTGGTAGAGCGCGCCGCACTTCGCGCAGGCATAGCGCCCGGCGATCCGCTCCACCAGCGCATCGTCGTCGACCGCGAACTCGATGACCGCATCCAGCTTCAGCTTGCGCTGCGCCAGCAGCTCGTCCAACGCCTCCGCCTGCGCGATCGTGCGCGGAAAGCCGTCCAGGATGAAGCCCGAAGCGCAGTCGGGCTTGACGATGCGTTCGGCCAGAACGCGATTGACCAGCGCGTCCGGCACCAGCTCGCCTCGGGCCATGATGCCTTCGGCCTCCTTACCGACCTCGCTGCCCTCGGCCACCGCCTCGCGCAGCATGTCGCCGGTCGACAGATGCGCCACGCCGTAGCGCTCCTTGAGGCGGGCCGCCTGTGTTCCCTTGCCTGCCCCGGGCGGACCCAGGAGGATCAGGTTCACGACCGCCTCGCGCCGCGCAGCCGCGACTTGCGGATCAGCCCCTCGTACTGGTGAGCGATCAGATGCGACTGGATCTGCGCGGTGGTGTCCATGGTCACCGAAACGACGATCAGCAGGCTGGTGCCGCCGAAATAGAAGGGCACGCTGTAGTTCGAGATCAGGATCTCGGGCAGGACGCAGACTGCGGCCAGATAGAGGGCGCCGACCGCGGTCAGCCGGGTCAGAACGTAGTCGAGATACTCCGCCGTGCGTTGGCCGGGCCGAATGCCCGGAATGAAGCCGCCGTGCTTGCGCAGATTGTCGGCCGTATCCTGCGGATTGAACACGATCGCGGTATAGAAGAACGCGAAGAACACGATCAGCCCGACGTAGAGCAGCAGGAACAGCGGCTGGCCGCGACCGAGCCAGGCGGAGATCGTCGCTAGCCACTCCGAGCCGCCGGCGCCGCCGAAGCTCGCCATGGTCGCCGGCATCAGCAGCAGCGAGCTCGCGAAGATCGGCGGGATCACGCCCGAGACGTTGATCTTGAGCGGCAGGTGCGAACTCTCGCCGCCGAACATCCGATTGCCCTGCTGGCGCTTGGGATACTGCACCAGGACGCGCCGCTGGGCGCGCTCCATGAACACGATGAACGTGATCACCGCGACCACGAGCACCAGCATGAAGACGATCAGGAAGGTCGACAGCGCGCCGGTGCGGCCGAGCTCGAGGGTGTTGGCGAGCGCGGCCGGCAACTGGGCGATGATGCCCGTGAAGATGATCAAGGAGATGCCGTTGCCGACGCCGCGCGCGGTGATCTGCTCGCCCAGCCACATCAGGAACAGGGTGCCGCCGACGATCGTGATCAGCGTCGTGATGCGGAAGTACCAGCCCGCATCGAGCACCGCGCTGCCGGAGGAACCGGTCATCGCCTCCAGGCCGACCGCGAGGCCATAGCCCTGGAAAGCGGCCAGCAGCACGGTGAGATAGCGGCTGTACTGGTTGATCTTCTTGCGGCCGACCTCGCCCTCCTTCTTAAGCTGCTCGACCGTGGGCGACACGGCGCTCATCAGCTGCATGATGATCGACGCCGAGATGTAGGGCAGGATGCCGAGCGCGAAGATCGACATGCGCTCCAGCGCGCCGCCGGAGAACATGTTGAACATGCCCATGATGCCGCCGGCGTTCTGCTGGAAGATCTGCGCCATCACGACCGGGTCGATGCCCGGCAGCGGGATGTAGGTACCGAAGCGATAGACGATCAGGCAGCCGAGCGCGAACCAGAGCCGCTTCTTGAGCTCCGTGGCCTTGCTGAACGCGGAGAGGTTGACGTTGGCAGCGAGTTGCTCGGCCATCGAGGCCATGACAGAAACTCCGTGCTACGCTTCGGCGTCGGGCTCGGCCTCCGCGGCGTCCTCTTCGCCGGCCGCCTTCGCCCGGCGCTTCTTCGAAGGCTGCGGCTCGGGAACCGCGGCCTCGCGCGTCTGCTGCAGGATGAGCTTGCCGCCGGCCTTCTCCACCGCGACGATCGCTGCCTTTGACGCGCTGTGGATCTCGAGCGTCAAGGCGGCGCTCAGCTCGCCGCGGCCGAGCAGGCGCACGCCGTCCAGGCGCCTGCTGACCAGTCCGGCGGCGCGCAGCGCCGCGAGGTCGACGGTCTTGCCCGGATCGATCCGGCCTGCGTCGACCGCCGCCTGCAGGCGATCCAGATTGACCGGCGCGAAGCTCGTGCGGAACAGGTTCTTGAAGCCCCGCTTGGGCAAACGCCGGTAGATCGGCATCTGTCCGCCCTCGAAGGTCCGGGTCGCGCTGCCCGACCGCGCGCGCTGCCCCTTGTGGCCGCGGCCGGCGGTCTTGCCGGTGCCTGAGGCGATGCCGCGGCCGATCCGCTTGCGCGCCCGGCGGGCGCCCGCGACGGGCGCCAGTTCGTTGAGCTTCATCCCGTACCTCGTCTAGCCCCGGTCCGACTCGTCGACCGGCTCGACCCGGACCAGGTGCTTGACCTGTTCGATCCGACCGCGCACCGACGGCACGTCCGGCCACACCCTGGAGCGCGAGATCTTGTTCAGGCCGAGTCCGATCAGATTCGCGCGCTGCCTGCGATGGCGGCCGATCGGGCTCGCGATCTGAATCACGCGCAGCTTTGCCGTGCTGTCCGCCATCAGGCCGGCTCCGCCCGGCTCTCGCCGCCCTCGCGACGGCCGACGATGTCGCCAACCTTCTTGCCGCGCTTGGCTGCGACGGCGCGCGGCGACATCATGCCGGACAGCGCGGCGAAGGTCGCCTTGATCATGTTGTGCGGGTTCGCCGTGCCGAGCGACTTGGCGACCACATCGGAGACGCCGAGCGCCTCGAACACGGCCCGCATCGGCCCACCGGCGATGATCCCGGTGCCGGCCGGCGCCGCGCGCAGCACCACCTTGCCGGCCCCGAACTGGCCCTGGATGTCGTGGTGCAGGGTCCGGCCCTGGCGCAGCGGCACGCGGATCATGCTGCGTTTGGCCTGCTCGGTCGCCTTGCGCACCGCCTCGGGTACCTCGCGCGCCTTACCGCCGCCATAGCCGACCCGGCCCTTGCCGTCGCCGACGACCACGAGCGCCGAGAAGCCGAAGCGCCGCCCGCCCTTCACCACCTTGGCCACGCGATTGATGTTGACCAGGCGATCGACGAGATCGCCGTCCTGCCGTTCCTCGCCGCCGTAGCGTGCCATCACTCGTCCTTCATCACGTCGAAGCCCTGCGGCTAGAGCGCCAGGCCGCCCGAGCGGGCGCCGTCGGCGACCGCCTTGACACGGCCGTGATAGAGATAGGCGCCGCGATCGAACACCACCGCCTGGACGCCGGCCGCCTTGGCGCGCTCGGCCACCAGCTTGCCGACCTCCTCGGCCGCTGCCCGGTCGGCACCCGTCTTGAGCCGGCCGCGCAGATCTTTTTCCAGCGTCGAGGCCGCGGCCACGGTTCGCCCGTTCTCGTCG
>DASUGG010000262.1:0-15118 GCA_036274135.1 Geminicoccaceae bacterium | reverse complement strand
TCGATGATCTGGACGCTCGGCGACTTCAACAGCGTCTATCTGCTCACCGGCGGCGGCCCGGCCGACAAGACCCATGTGCTGGCCACGCTCGGGATACGCTACGCCTTCAACCTGCAGCAGCTCGGCACCGGCGTCGCCACGGTGATGACGGCGCTGCCGGTCCTGGTGCCCCTGGTCATCCTGCTGGTGCGCCGGCTCGGCCGGAGGGTGGAGACATGAGCGCCCGCTCGCCTGCGCTGCGCGCCGGCGCCGGCCGCACGTCCACCATCCGCAGCGGCGCCTTCTACGCCGGCCAGCGCGTCTTCTCGGAAGCGGCCTTCGTGCTGTTGGGGATCGCCATCCTGATCTGGACGCTGCTGCCGCTCTACCACATGGCGATGCTGTCGATCACGCCGCTTTCCGAGGGCTTCGCCGGCCGCTTCTGGCCGGACAATCCGACGCTCGAGAACTATCGCATCGTTCTGACCGAGGATCACTTCTTCCTACAGGATTTCTGGATCCAGCTCTGGAACAGCATCTTCGTGGCGCTCGCGACCATGGTCATGGTGCTGGTGGTCGCGAGTCTCGCGAGCTTCGCGATCAGTCGCCTGAAGCTGCGCTATGGCCACGTGATCTCCAACACGGCGTTGCTCACCTACCTGATCCCGGCCGCCTTCGTCGCCATCCCGTTCTACGTCGTGATGTCCGACTACGGGCTCATCAACACGCTCTGGGCGCTGGTGTTCGCGATGTCGACCTTCGCCATCCCCTACGCCATCTGGGTGCTGCGCCAGTACAGCGACAGCGTGCCGTTCGAGCTCGACGAAGCCGCCAAGGTCGACGGCGCCAGCCCGATCCAGATCTTCTATCTGGTCTACGTTCCTTTGCTGCGTCCCGCCCTGATCGCGATCGGTACCTACGCGCTGCTGCTCGCCTGGAACGAGTACCTCTACGCCTTCCTGCTGCTCTCGACGGAGAAGCAGGCCACCATTCCGGTGGCGATGGGCTATTTCCTGGTGACCGACGACGCGCCCTGGACCCTGCTGATGGCCACCGCGATCATCTACTCGCTGCCGCCGGCGGCGCTGTACTATGCCGTGCGCAGGTACATGGTCACAGGCCTCACGTCGGGCGCCACCAAGGCCTGAGCAGGCGGGCGCGAGAGGATCATGGCAAGCTGGCCGCAGACGCCCCTCACCGCCCTCCTCGGCATCACCTATCCGATCGTCCAGGCGCCGATGGCGAGTGCCGCGACGCCGGCGCTCGCGGCGGCGGTGGCCAACGCCGGCGGCCTCGGCTCGCTCGGCTTCGGCACGTCCGGCCCGGACCAGTGCCGGGCCGAGATCGGGGCGCTGCGCGCCGCCACCAATCGCCCGTTCAACGTCAATTTCTTCGTCCACGCCGCGCCCGCGGACGACCCGACCCGGCGGGCGCGGATGCAGGCGGGGCTCGCCCGCTACTATGCGGAACTCGGCGTCGAGCCGGACGCGTCGGCGCCGCCGCCGCCGTTCGACCATGCGATGCTGGAGGTCGTCCTGAGCGAGCGGCCCGCGGTAGTGAGCTTCCATTTCGGCCTGCCCACACCGGCCCGGCTGCGCGCCGTCAAGGACGCGGGCGCGATCGTGCTGAGCTCGGCCACCACGGTCGCCGAAGCCCGGTGGCTGGAGGTCGAAGGCGCCGACGTCGTGATCGCCCAGGGCTACGAGGCGGGCGGGCACCGCGGCACCTTTCGCAGCGACTTCGGCGGCGCGCAGATCGGCACGATGGCGCTCGTGCCGCAGGTCGTGGAGGCGGTGCGCTGCCCGGTGATCGCCGCCGGCGGCATCATGGACGGTCGCGGTATCGCCGCGGCGCTCATGCTCGGCGCCGCCGGCGCCCAGCTGGGCACCGCCTTTCTCGGCTGCCCCGAGACGCGCATCCATCCGCTGCATCGCGACGCGCTCGGCGCCAGCACCGACGAGAGCGCGCAAATGACCCGCCTGTTCACGGGGCGGCCGGCGCGCGCGCTCGCCAATCGGCTGGTGCGCGAGATGGCCGATGCCGAGGCGGACGCGCTGGACTTTCCGCTGCAGCGCGGCCTTACGGTGCCGCTGGGCCAGGCGGCGGCGCAACGCGGATCGGCGGATTTCCTGTCGCTGTGGGCCGGGCAGGGGGCGCCCCTGCTGCGCCGCCTGCCCGCAACCGCGCTCGTCGAGACTCTGATCGAAGAGGTCGAGCAGGCGCTCGCGCGCTAGCCGGTCCTGTACCGCGCAGCGGAGCTTTTGACGGCCGCTGTCGCGCTGCCTATCATCGCGCCGCCACGCCGAGAGGACCACCAAATGACCGAGCATCAGCGCCTGACCGTCCGTCTGCATTCCGATGACAACGTCGTCACGGCACGTATCGATCTGTTGCCCAAGACCGCGGTCGCCGGAGAGAATTTGCTGTGCGACGCCCGCATCCCGGCCGGCCACAAGGTCGCGACCCGCCGGATCGAGGCGGGCGAGCCGATCCGCAAATACAATCAGATCATCGGCTTTGCGACCAAGGTCATCGAGCCCGGCGAGCACGTCCACACCCACAATGTCGAGATGCGCGACTTCGACCGCGACTATGCGTTCGGCGTCGATGTCCGGCCGACCGCCTATGTCCCCGAGGACCGGCGGGCGAGCTTCCAGGGCTTCCTTCGCGACAGCGGCAAGGCGGGAACACGCAACTTCATCGGCGTGCTGTCGACCGTGAACTGCTCGGCCACGGTCTGCCACCTGATCGCCGAGACCTTCCCGCAGGACGAGCTCGCGGCCTTCGGCAATGTCGACGGCATCGTCGCGCTGACGCACGGCACCGGCTGCGGCATGGCCGACCGCGGCGAGGGTTTCGCGACCTTGCAGCGCACGCTCTGGGGCTACGCGCGCCATCCCAATTTCGCGGGCGTGCTGCTGGTCGGGCTGGGCTGCGAGGTCAACCAGATCGACTTCCTACTGGAAGCCTATCAGATCAAGCGCGGGCCGCATTTTCGCACGATGACGATGCAAGGCAGCGGCGGCACCCGCAAGACGGTCGAGCGGGCGCAGGCCATGATCCGCGAGATGCTGCCACACGCCAACGCGGCGCGGCGCGAGAGCATCTCGGCCGCGGAGCTGTCGCTCGCCCTGCAGTGCGGCGGCTCGGACGCCTATTCGGGCATGACCGCCAATCCGGCGCTCGGCGCCTGCGCCGACCTGCTGGTGCGGCACGGCGGCACCGCGATCCTGTCCGAGACGCCGGAGATCTACGGCGCCGAGCACCTGCTGACGCGCCGCGCCGTCTCGCGCCCGGTCGGCGAGAAGCTGGTCGAGCGGATCAGGTGGTGGGAGGAGTACTGCCGCATCAACGGCGGCGAGATGAACAACAACCCCTCGCCGGGCAACAAGGCGGGCGGGCTCACCACCATCCTGGAAAAATCGCTCGGCGCCGCCGCCAAGGGCGGCACGACCAACCTGGTCGGCGTCTACAAATATGCCGAGCCGATCACCGAGCGCGGCTTCGTCTACATGGACAGCCCCGGCTACGACCCCTGCTCGGCGACTGGTCAGGTCGCATCCGGCGGCAATCTGATCTGCTTCACGACCGGCCGCGGCTCCTGCTTCGGCTTCAAGCCGGTGCCCTCGATCAAGATTGCCACCAACACCGAGATGTACCGGCGGATGGACGAGGACATGGACATCAACTGCGGCGTGATCCTGGACGGCGAGACGAGTATCGAGGAAATGGGCCGGCAGATCTTCGATCTCATGCTCGAGGTCGCCTCGGGCAAGCCCTCCAAGAGCGAGGCGCTCGGCCTCGGCAACCACGAGTTCACGCCCTGGCAGATCGGCGCCGTGATGTAGGCCCGCGGCGGCGAGCAAGGGAGATCACACGTGGCACGTGCGGAAGCGTTGGGCGACCATCAGCCGCCGCTCTACGAGCGCGACCTCTGTCTCGGGCTCGAGCAGCAGGCGGCGCTGCTGCGCGAGAGACGATTCGACGAGCTCGATCTGACGAATCTGATCGAAGAGATCGAGGCGATGGCGCGCAAGCACAAGAAGGCCGTCAAGAGCAACCTCGTCGTACTGCTGGCCCATCTCCTCAAGGACCAGCTCCAGCCCGAGCAGCGCTCCAGCGGATGGCGCGGCTCCATCGTCGAGCGCCGCCGGCGATTGCGTTACGACTTCGAGGAGAGCCCGAGCCTCCGGCTGCACGCGGCCGAGGTGTTCGCGCGCGCCTACGCCGACGCGCGCGAGCAGGCGAGCGCCGAGACCGCGCTGCCGCTCCGCGCCTTTCCCAAATCCAGCCCCTCTACGCTGGAGCAGGCCCTCGACCCAAAGTTCCTGTCGGACTCCAGGAAAGATGGCGCGTGAGATCCAGGCCGCGGCACGGCGACAGACCTTAGCCACAGTCGGAGCGAGGCTGTGGCCGCCACCCGGTGGGCCGCTGGCGGTGCCCGCTTCACTTCTTCGAGGCGTGCTCCGCCTTGCCCTTGCGCTTGGTCGAGGCCATCTCGTCGAGCTGCCGCTCGCTCATCGACTTGTACATCGACTTCGCGGGGCCCTTGAGGTCGCTCACCTTCTGGTCGCCGCGCTTGGCGGCGAGCGCGGCTCCGGCGGCCTTCTGCTGCGCCTTCGACTTGGCCGGCATGATCCTTCCTCCGCTGCCTGGGCAGAGAAGAGAACATCCGGTCGGCCTTGTCGGTTCCCGGGCGGCGGCCGGACCGCATTCGCCGTGCGGCTGAGCGGCAGCACGGCTTCTGGCGATCAGCGCCATCGACGCCAGTGGACGTCGCGCGCATCCCAAAACGGGCGCGATCCCTCCCGGCGCGCGTCGGCTCGGCTGATGCCGAGGTCCCGCAGCATCCGATCGTCGAGCGCCTGCAGCCGGCGCCGCTGCTGCGCCATCTCCTGCCACTGCAGCAGGGTCAGCACCAGCCACGCCCCCGCGCGCCGCAGAGCGCTCGACAGCGCAATCGTCTCAGGCTTGCGAGCGTGGTACATCATCGATCTGCTCCAATCCAGGACCGGACAGACTTTAGAAGGCTGCGAAGGATGGAAACGACCCGGTTCTTGCGCCGTCGAGCCTCGCAGGCGGCCAGGAAGCTCGTCGGTCGCGACGACGCCGTGGCATCGGCGCCGCCGGGGCGCCGCTCAGTCGACCGACAGCGCGAGGATCATGCTGACCTGGCAGAGGGGGCGCGAGCTGGCGCGCACCCACGCGTTGAACACCTCCTGCACCCTCGCGCGGTCGGCCTTCGACTTGGGCGTGCCCTCGAAGGCGTCCCAATGGTTCAGCGCGCCGACCACCGAAGGCGTCAGGATGAAGGTATCCTTGCCGACCATGCGCAGGAAATAGGGGCCGGAGTTGCCGCCGAGCTGCGAGAAGCGCTTGGCGAGCTGGTCCCACAGGTCGACCACGTCGTCGCGCGGCCAGTCGGCGAGCCAGGCCCCCATGCCGCCGTGCTCGTCCGCCAGCCGGCTCATCGCCGCGGCGTTGGCGCGCACCGACTTGAGCTTGCCCCAATGACGGATCAGCCGCGCGTCGTGCAGCAGCGCCTCCAGCTCGTCGTCGCTCATCGCGACCACGCGTTTGGGCTCGAAGCCCAGGAACGCCTGCTCGAAGGCCGGCCATTTGGCGTCGACCAGGCTGTGCTTGAGACCGGCGCGAAAGATCCGCAGCGACATCTGCGACAGGTAGCGGTCGTCGGTAACGGCGCGCAGCTCGTCCGGCGAGCTCGGCCGCGGCAGGCGGTCGATCAGCGCCTGGGCGCCGCCGACCCGCTCGCGCGCCCGCTCCTCGATGGCTTCGAACGGAATCACCAGCACGGTCCAAGATCCTCCCGCAGGTCGCGTTTCTAGCCTTCCGCAGTGTTCAACAGGGCGGCGATCAGGCCGTAGTCGCCCCCGGCATAAACCAGCGGTTGCAGGTCCAGCTCCAGCGCGACCTCCTCGACCCGGCCGATGAAGATCGAGTGGGTGGCGGCCGGCACCGCCTCGACCAGCCGGCAGTCGAAGGTCGCAAGGCAGGGCAGCAGCACCGGCGAGCCGGTCGTCAGCGTCGACCAGTCGGCCAGCTCGAAGCGGTGCTCGCCGTAGATCGCCAGGGTTCCGGCGAAGGCCTCGGCAAGACGCTGCTGGTGGCTGGCCAGGACGTTGACCGCGAAGGCGCCGCTGCTGTGCACGATGCGGTAGGTCTCCGCCTGCCGGTTGATGCAGGCGAGCAGCTGCGGCGGATCGGCGGAGAGGGAGCACACGGCGGTCGCCGTCATGCCGGCCCGACGCCCCTCGTGCTGTGCGGTGATCAGGGTCACGCCGGCGGCGAGCTGGCGCATGCCCTGAATGAACGAGTTCGATGTCACCGTCATGGGCGATCGTCGGTCCCGCGATCGATTGGCCAGACGCCGTTCACACCGGGGTGGACCATAGCATACGACGCGGTTCACGCCAGCCGGCGCCGGCGTTCGCGCCAGGTCACGACGCGCTCGCCGGCCGGCGCGTCCGTCAAGCTGATCACCGGCCCGGCGGCCGCCTCCGCGTCGGCGGGATCGTGCGTGACCAGCAGGGTCGGCAGGTCGGATCGCCGCGCATGGTCGAACACGAAACGGCGTACCCGCCGGCGAAGATCGGGGTCCAGCTTGCTGAACGGCTCGTCCAGGAGCAGCGCGCGGGGCAGGGCCAGCAGGGTGCGCATCAGCGCGACGCGGGCGCGCTGGCCGCCCGACAGGGTCGCCGGATCGCGCGCCGCGAAGCCATCCAGGCGTGCCTCGTGCAGGGCCGCGGCGACCCGGTCACGCCGCTCGTGCCGGCTGCGCACGCTCGCCGGCAGCGCGAACGCCAGGTTCTCGCCGACCGATAGATGCGCAAACAGCATATCGTCCTGAAACAGGATGCCGAGCCGGCGCCGCTCGGGTGGCAGGTCGTCGATCGCCACGCCGTCCAGCCATATGCGGCCCGCCGCGCCAAAGGCCGGATCGAGGGTGCCGCAGAGCCAGCTCAGCAGGCTCGACTTGCCGCAGCCGCTCGGACCCATCACGGTGACCACCTCGCCGGGTGCGACCTGCAGCGAGAAGCCGGTGAACAGCTGGCGACCGCCGATCGACAGGTCGACGCCCTCGAGGCGCAGTCCGGCGGAGCTCATGCGCCGGCGCCGCTCATGCCGCCGCCATGGCGCGGCGCTGCCGAAAGCGCCAGGCAGGCAGCGCGAACGCCAGCGCGAAGCCCAGCAACGGCAGAACGGCGAGCGTGAACGCGAGCACGCCGACGGTGCGGCGGTTGCCGCCGCTGGCGAGGCTCAGCGCCTCGGTGGTCAGGGTCATGATCCGGCCGCCGCCCGCGAACAGCGTCGGCACGTATTGCGCCGCGCTGACCGCGAAGCCCACGGCGAAGGCGATCAGGATCGGACGCAGCAGCATCACCAGCTTCACCTGCAGCCAGACGACCCAGGGCGGCTTGCCGAGCGACAGCGCGCTCCGGGCATAGCGCGGATCGAGGCTCCGGTATGGGTCCGCGAGCGTCAAGAACACATAGGGCAGCACGAACAGGAGGTGCGCCCAGACCACCGCGAGCCAGGTCCCATCGAGCCCGGCCCGGACGAGCAGCAGCTGGACGCCGAACAGAAAGCCGATCTGCGGCACGAGCAGCGGCAGGTAGACCAGGGTCAGGGCGCCGCGGCCGGGTCGGCGGCCACGGCTCTCGTTCTCGAGGCAGCCGGCGACCAGCAGCAGGGCCAGCGAGGTCGTCGCCAGGCCGATGCTCAGCGTGGTCCAGGCCGGCGCCGCCACCGCGCCGAGCTGGCGGCTCCAACCGGCGAGCGACAGGTCGTCCGGCCAGGCGGCCGGAAAGCTCCAGCGACCCGCCACCGACCAGACAGCCAGGCTGAGCACGCTGCCGAGGGCGAGGCCGAGCAGCAGCACGAAGCCGGTCCAGGCGGCGAGCCGGGCGGGCCGGCCGCTGCCGCCGCGGCCGCCACCGACCAGCCACGGCCGGACCAGCCATGCGAGCGCCCTCTCGCCACCTCGCCACAGGCCGATCGCCGCGACCACGACGATCAGCTGCAGGCAGGCGCCGGCCGCGGCCTGAAAGCGCATCGCGAGGTCGGGATCGTTGAACCAGCGCAGCACCAGGACCGCGAGCGTCGGCGGCGCGGTCGGCCCCAGCACGATTGCCACGTCGACGACCGACAGCGCGAACGCGAGGACCGCATAGACCGGCAGCCGGATCTGCGGGTAGACGGCCGGCAGGACCACTTTGAGCCAGGCGCAGAGCGGGCCGTAGCCAAGCGAGCGGGCCATGCGCAGATGCTGCTGGGCCCGGACCTGGCCGAGCGCGGCGAAGGTCATCAGGATCAGGAAGGGCGTCTCCTTGACCACCAGGCCGAGGATCAAAGCGAGGCCGTAGGGATCCTGGACGAGCGCCAGATCGGGCGGCCGCTGCCAGCCGGTGAGCCACGGCGACAGCAGGCGCACCAGCCAGCCCGAAGGCGCGAGCATGAAGGCGAGGCCTACCGCCATGGCCAGATGCGGCACGGCCAGCACCGGCATCATGCAGCGCTTGGCCTGGGCGAGGGCCCGCGTCCCATGGCCGGCGGCGAACACCAGGATGGTCAGCGCGAGCGCCAGGGCAGTCGACAGGAGGCCGGTCACGAGGGACAGGCGAAGCGCCGAGGCGATGCCCGGCGCCGCCAGGAGCTGGCGCCACGGTTCGAGCGACAGCCGTTCGCCGCCGAGCGCCGGCAGGTAGCCGAACGCGGGCAGGATGGTGCCCAGCAGGCCGGCCGCGACCGGGCCGAGGAACAGCGCGAGGGTCAGGGCCGGCAGACAGCGCAGCAAGGCCGTCTAGCTGCTGAAGCGGCGCAGCCACTCGGCCTCGATCCCGGTCATCCAGGAGGGATGCGGCTCGAGCCGCACCGGCGTCAGCGCCTCGGGCGGCAGGGTAGCGACGCCGCGCGGCAGGCGGTCGAAGCGCTCGCGATCGGGCGCGTCCAGCCGCGCGACGTCCAGCACCGTGAAATCGCCCCACATGCCCGGATCCTGCTTTTTCGCCTGCGCCTCCGGCGACATCAGGAAGTTCGCGACCACCATCGCGCCCGCCTTGTGGGCGGCGTTGAACGGAATCGCGACGAAGTGCGTGTTGCCGATCGTGCCGTCCGCGAGGATGAAGGTGCGCACCGTCGGCGGCAGCCGCCCGGTCTCGATCGCGGCCGATGCGTCCGCCGGGTTGAACGCCATCGAGAAGTCCACTTCGCCGTCGTCGAGCAGTTGTTGCAGGGCCGGCCCGGACGCGGGATAGCCGGCGCCCTGCCGCCACAGATGCGGCTCGATCGCTTCGAGCCAGTTCCAGAGCGGCGCCGTCACGGCCGCGAAGTCGGCCTCCTCGACCGGCCGCTGCAGCACGCCTGCGTCCGGCGTCAGCTCGATCAGCACGTGCTTGAGGAACGTGCTGCCGATGAAGTCCGGTGGTGCCGGATAGGTGAAGCGTCCGGGATGGGCCTTCGCCCATGCGAGCACGGCAGGGATGGTGCGCGGCGGCTCGGGCACGCTCGCGCTGTCGTAGAGGAACACGAACTGCGCCATGCCCCAGGGCGCCTCGTAGCCCTCGGTCGGAATCGTGAAGTCGTTGAGCGTCGTGGGCTTGCCCGCGGTGTCGACATAGCGGAAGTTCGGCAGCGATTCCGTGAACGGGCCGAACAGCAGGTCCTGCCGTTTCAGGGCGGCGAAGTTCTCGCCGTTGATCCAGATCAGGTCGACGGACCCGTCGCCGTTGCGGCCCGACGCCTTCTCGGCGACGATCCGGCCGACCGCCTCCGCCGTGTCGGTCAGCTTGACGTGCACCAGATCGACGCCATAGCGTGCCGCCACCTGCTCGCCGACCCAGGCGATGTAGGCGTTGACCTGCTCGTCGCCGCCCCAGGCGTTCCAGTACACGGTCTGGCCGCGCGCCTCCGCGAGGGTGTCGTCCCAGGCGCCGGCCCGGGCGGCGGAGGCCGCGATCAGCATCAGCGCCGCGATGGTCGAAAGGCGCAGCATCGGTCTCTCCCCAGAGGCATCGGTCGGCGCGCCGCGGCCGGTGCAGCTTTACAACGGAGCAGCGATCGCACGCGCGTCACATCGGCGTGATGCCAGCGCCAGCGAATCCCGTTAGGATCAGAAGAAGCCTTCGCACGGATTGCGTCCTGCTCAAAGAGGAGCTTCCCCCATGCCGACGGCCGCGATGGTCGAGTACGACCAGGCAACCCCCGAGGTCCGCGCAGTCTACGATGACATCCTGGCGGTCAAGGGCATCGACTTCGTGCCCAACTTCTGGAAGACGCTGGCCAGCCATCCGCCGCTGCTGGCGCGGGTCTGGCGCGGCCTCGACGAGGCCATGCGGCCGGGCGCCTTGGATTCCCTGACCAAGGAGATGGTGGCGCTCGCGGTGAGCGCCACCAACGGCTGCACCTATTGTATCCGCTCGCACACCGCGGCCGCGCGCAAGCTCGGCATGGACGACGCGATGCTGGGCGAGTTGATGGCGGTCGTCGGGACCTTCAACCAGACGAACCGGCTGGCCGACGGCTATCAGGTCGAGGTCGACGCGCAACTGATGCGGGCGACTGAGCCGGCAGCGCCGGCGGCCGCGGCCAGGGGCAAGGCTGCGAAGAAGCACGGCAAGAAGGCCAAGGGCAAGGCAAGCAAGAAGGAAGGCCGGGTCGCGAGGGCCGCCCGGGCATGAGCTGGCGCGAACTCATGGCGGCGGCAGCGGACGGGACGATGGCGTCGTCGTGAGCTCCCAGGCGCAGCCGAGCGCCCCGGCGACCGCCGCGCGCGCCGCGATCAGCCCCGCCCTGCGCGGCATCGGGCTGATGTTCATCGCGACGTTCTTCTTCTCCTCCATGCACGGCTCGATCCGCTACCTGTCGGAGACGATCCACCCGTTCGAGATCGCCCTGTTCCGCAACGTGTTCGCGCTCATCGTGGTGCTTCCGTGGTTCTACCGCCACGGCCTGGCGCCCCTGCGCACCACGCGCTTCGGGCTGCACGCGTTGCGCGCGGCCTTCAACATCATGGCGATGCTGTCGTTCTTCTATGCGCTCAGCATCACGCCGCTCCCCGAGGTCACGGCTCTGGGCTTCACGGCGCCGATCTTCACGCCGGTACTCGCGGCGCTGGTGCTCGGCGAGGTCGTGCGGGCGCGGCGCTGGACGGCCATCGTCGTCGGCTTCGTCGGCGCCCTGATCATCCTGCGGCCGGGCTTCGAAGCGATCGGCTTCGGCCAGGTCCTGGTGCTGTTCTCGTCGATGATCTGGGCCTGTGCGCTGCTGGTGATCAAGACGCTCGGCCGGACCGACAGCAGCGTCACGATCATCTCCTACATGGCGCTGCTGATGATCCCTCTCTCGCTGCTGCCGGCGCTGTTCGTCTGGCGCTGGCCGGACCTCGAGCAGTGGTGCTGGCTGGTGGCGATCGGCCTGCTCGGCGGCATGGCCCAGTTCTGCATGACGGAATCGCTCCGCCAGGCGGATACTGCGGTGGTCATGCCCTTCGATTTCTTCAAGCTGATCTGGGCGACGCTGATCGCCTGGTGGGCGTTCGGCGAAGGTCTCGATCTGCTCACATGGATCGGCGGCGCCGTGATCTTCGCCAGCGCCCTCTATATCGCCTATCGGGAGCGCGCCGCGCAGAGCCCGGCCTAGCCCCAGCCGGTCCGGGACGGGCTCGGCCAGGCGCCAGCGCCGGCCGCAGCTCCGCCCGCCACGCCGTGAAACGCGCTTGCCGCCCGCTCGACCATGCTCTACAGCTGACACGCTGACCAAAGGCTGCAACGACAATCGGGCGCGTCCGGGTTCGGTGCTGTATTTCCTGCAACAGCTGATCAACGGGGTCACCCTCGGGGCCATGTATGGCCTGATCGCGATCGGCTACAGCATGGTCTACGGCATCATCGGCATGATCAATTTCGCGCATGGCGAAATCTACATGATCGGCGCCTTCCTCTCGATCATCAGCTTCACGCTGCTCGGCATGCTGGGGATCACCTGGGTGCCGCTCGCCCTGCTCATCGTGCTGCTGATCGCGATGGCGTTCACCTCGGCCTATGGCTGGACGGTCGAGCGGCTGGCCTATCGGCCGCTGCGCGGCTCGTTCCGCCTGGCGCCGCTGATCTCCGCGATCGGCATGTCGATCTTCCTGCAGAACTACGTGCAACTGACCCAGGGCGCCACCGTCAAGCCGCTACCGCCCGTGATCAGTGGCGGCTTCGTCCTGGGCGACGCCAGTGGCTTCACCGTCACCATCAGCTACGTCCAGATCATCATCATTCTGCTGACGGTCGTGCTGATGATCGCGTTCTCCCATCTGATCGCGAACACGCCGCTCGGCCGGGCGCAGCGCGCCTGCCAGCAGGACCTCGTCATGGCCGGCCTGTGCGGCGTCAACGTCGACCGCACCATCTCGCTGACCTTCGTCACGGGCGCCGCGCTGGCGGCGGTCGCGGGGCTCATGGCCACGCTCTATTATGGCGTGATCGACTTCTTCATCGGCTTCCTCGCCGGGGTTAAGGCGTTCACCGCCGCGGTCCTGGGCGGTATCGGCTCGATTCCGGGGGCGATGCTGGGCGGCCTGCTGCTCGGCATGGTCGAGGCCTTCTGGTCCGGCTATTTCTCGATCGAGTACAAGGACGTCGCCGCGTTCTCGATCCTGGTCCTGGTGCTGATCTTCCTGCCGACCGGCCTGCTCGGCCGGCCCGAGGTCGAGAAGGTCTGATGGCCGGCCGCGTCATGGGTGCGACGGCACCCCGCACGGGCGCGATCGACTGGCCAGCGGCGCTCAAGGAGTGCCTGGCGGCCGCCTTCGTGGCGCTGGTGCTGTTTCTGCCGCTGGTCGGCATGCAGACGGTCAAGGCCGAAGGCGGCCTCACCTTGAACTTCCGCTTCGGCTGGGTCGCGATCGGGGTGGCCGCGGTGTTCGCCGGGCGGCTGCTGCTGGTCGCGCTGCGATCGGTGCGCCCCGAAACGATCAGCTCGGTCACCGCGCCGATCGCCAGGATCCCGCCGCTGTTCGGCGCCTACCGCCAGTTCCTGGTGATCGGCGGCGTCCTGTTCGCGGTCGTGATGCCGTTCCTGCCTTTCGCCAACCGCTATGTCGTGGACATCGCCACCACGGTGCTGATCTACGTGATGCTCGGCTGGGGCCTGAACATCGTGGTGGGCCTGGCCGGCCTGCTGGACCTGGGCTACGTCGCCTTCTATGCCGTCGGCGCCTATTCCTACGCCCTGCTGGCGATCCACTTCGACCTCAGCTTCTGGGAGTGCCTGCCGCTGGCCGGCGCCTTCGCGGCGCTGTTCGGCGTCCTGCTGGGCTTTCCGGTGCTGCGCCTGCGCGGCGACTACCTGGCGATCGTCACGCTCGGCTTCGGCGAGATCGTCCGCATCATCCTGTTGAACTGGTACGCGGTGACCAACGGCCCTAATGGCCTGTCGAACATCCCGCGGCCGAGCTTCTTCGGCATGGAGTTCGCCCGCAATGCCCCGGAAGGCGAGACCGCCTTTCACGAGTTCTTCGGCCTGTCCTATTCCGGCGTGCACCGGGTGATCTTCCTCTACTTCCTGATCCTGCTGCTGGCGCTGGTCACCAATGCGTTCGTGCTGCGTATCCGCAAGCTGCCGATCAGCCGCGCCTGGGAGGCGCTGCGCGAGGACGAGATCGCCTGCCGGGCGCTGGGCATCAACCCGACCAACACCAAGCTCACGGCGTTCGCGCTAGGCGCGATGTTCGGCGGCTTCGCGGGTTCGTTCTTCGCCACCCGGCAGGGCTTCGTCAGCCCCGAGAGCTTCACCTTCATCGAGTCGGCGCTGGTGCTCGCGATCGTGGTGCTCGGCGGCATGGGCAGCCAGATCGGCGTGGTGCTGGCGGCGCTGGTGCTGGTCCTGCTGCCGGAGTTCGGGCGCGAGTTCTCGCAGTTCCGCATGCTGCTGTTCGGCGCCGCCATGGTGATGATCATGATCTGGCGGCCGCGCGGCCTGCTGGCGCGCCGGGAGCCGACCATCCACCTGCACGCGGCCGCCTCCGCCGCGCCGCCATGACGCCGCGAGGCATCGCCGCATGAACGGCCCGCTTCTCGAGGTGCAGCATCTGACCATGCGCTTCGGCGGTCTCGTCGCGATCGACGATCTGTCGCTCTCCGCGCGTCAGCGCGAGATCACCGCGGTCATCGGCCCCAACGGCGCCGGCAAGACCACCGTGTTCAACTGCCTGACCGGCTTCTACAAGCCGACCGTCGGCCAGCTCACCTTCCATGCCGACGGCCAGACCTTGCTGCTCGAGCAGATGGAGGGCTTCCGCATCGCGCGGGCGGGCCTCGCGCGCACCTTCCAGAACATCCGGCTGTTCGGCCAGATGAGCGTGCTCGAGAACCTGATCGTGGCGCAGCACAACGTGCTCATGCGGGCATCCGGCTACACGGTGTTCGGGGTGCTGGGCTTCGCCGGCTACCGGCGCGCCGAGGAGGCCGCGGTCGAGCGCGCGCGCGGCTGGCTGGAGCGCCTCGACCTGGTCGACCGGGCCGACTGGAACGCCGCCAATCTGCCCTATGGTCAGCAGCGCAGGCTCGAGATCGCTCGGGCGATGTGCACCGACCCCAAGCTGCTCTGCCTGGACGAGCCGGCGGCAGGGCTCAACCCGCGCGAGACCGCCGAGCTCGGCCAGCTGCTCTGTGAAATCCGCGACCAGTTCGGCATCGGCATTCTCCTGATCGAGCACGACATGGGCGTCGTCATGGGCATCTCCGACCACATCGTCGTGCTCGACTACGGCCGCAAGATCGCCGACGGCACGCCTGACGAGATCAAGCGCGACGCCAACGTGATCAAGGCCTATCTCGGCGAGACCGAGGAGGAGGAGCTGCCGCCCGAGGTCGCCGCCGATCTGGCGCAGCCCGGCTGACGCTGCGGCGATGCTCGAGATCACCGGTCTGCACGCCCATTACGGCCATATCGAGGCGCTGCGCGGCGTCGATCTGCAGGTCGGGCAAGGGCAGATCGTCAGCATCATCGGCGCTAACGGCGCCGGCAAGTCGACGCTGCTGATGACCATCTGCGGCCGGCCGAAGCCGAGCGCCGGCCAGGTCCTGTTCGAGGGCGCGCCGCTCAACGATCTGGCGCCGCACGAGATCGTCGC
>DASUGG010000261.1:0-2768 GCA_036274135.1 Geminicoccaceae bacterium | reverse complement strand
TCGACGATCTGCGCGGGCGCCGGAGCTCGGCGATCGACACCATGGCCAACCTGCCGCTGCTCTACTGGGCCGCGGATCAGGCGGACGACGGCAGCTTCCGGCTCGCCGCGCAGGCGCATGCGCAGATGACCTGCGCGGCCTTCGTGCGCGCCGACCTCTCCACCTACCACGCGGTCGAGTACGACCTCGAAAGCGGCGAGCGCACGCGCGGCTACACCTTCCAGGGCGCGTTCGACGAGAGCTGCTGGCCGCGCGGCCAGGCCTGGGCGATCTACGGCTTCGCCGCCACCGCCCGCGCAACCGGCAAGCCGGAATATCTGCAACTCGCCGAGCAACTAGCGGACTATTATCTCGGGCGGCTCGACGACGGCCTCGTGCCGTACTGGGACTTCGACGACCCGGCGATTCCAAACGCGCCACGCGACAGCTCGGCGAGCGCGATCACCGCAGCGGCGCTGCTGGACATCGCGGCTCAGCACACCGATGCGACAGAAGCTGCGCGCCGGACCGAGCAGGCCTGCCGTCTATTGGATGCGCTCTGCGAGAGCTACCTCGCGCGCGAGCCCGCGCATCGGGGGCTGCTGCGGGAAGGCTGCTACTCGAAGCCGCACGACGAGGGCACGATCAGCGCCGTGCTGTTCGGCGACTTCTACTTCGTCGAGGCACTCGCGAAACTGCTTCTGCCCGGCCGCTTTCAGCGCTGAGCACGACCCGGCGCCCGACGCCGCTCAAGCCGGCGGGGCTTCGAGGTGCGCCAGGACCTCGGGCGGGACCAGCGGCAGGCTGCCCGGCTCGCCGCCGGGCGGCAGCCAGTAGAAGCGGATCGTCCAGGTGTTCTTGCGCTCGTAGTAGCGGATCGTCAGCGGGTACCAGCCGGGCTCGCTCACCTCGATCGTGCCGAGGTCGGAGAACTCGTCGGCATGCACGCCCGGGTCCTCGAGCACCATCTGACCGCCGATCTCGAGGCGCACGCCGTCGTTGGACTCGAAGCCGAAGGTGTAGGTGCCGGGCTTCTCCAGATGGATCAAGCCGGTGATCTTGGCCATCACGCCGTCGTTGTGCTTGCTGCCCAGCACCTTGCCCTGGCCGCCGGTGGCGTTCAGCTCGAGCAGCGGCGTGCCCGGCTCGCAGGTCAGCGAGCCCTCGTAGCCGACCATCTGGTCGATGTGGCGGACGAACTCGTACATGTAGCAGACCGCGAGGCCCGGCTTCAGCTCGGCGGGGTCGGGCTGCGGCTCGGCGGGGCTCACGCCCTGCGCCCGCGCTCCGCCCGCCGCCAGCAGCAGCACCGCGCCGAGCACGGCGACCCCCAAGATCGATGTCCACGGCTGGCGTGACGTCATGGCACCCGTTCTCCTCCCTCGGCGGCCGATCCGCACCGGCATTCTCCGGAAAACATGGCGCCAACCGGCCTTCAGGTCCAGGCCCCACGCGTCCGGCGTCGAGCGTGGCGGCGGATGGCTGCGACCCGCGGAGCCCGCGCGGATTCGTCGTGCGTCGGCCTAGCGGTCCTTCGGTCCCTCGTCGTCCTGCTCGAACAGGGCGGTCAGCGCGTTCAGGAGCGGCGCGTCGAGGCGGTCGCCCGGCCGGCTGCCGAACCAGGGCAGGCCGGGCGAGGAGCCGTGCAGCTTCTGCCCCAGGGCCGCCATGGCGAGCGCCGCCACCAGCGGAAGCAGGTCGCGGACCTCGCTCTCGTCCGGCCCGATCTCGGCGGCGACGCGCCGGATCAGGTCGCTGCGCTCGTCGTCGTCGAGCACGTCCGCCAGCACCGCCTCGCCGTCGTCGACCGCGGCCGGCTCGGCGAGCGCCTCCGGCCGCTCGAGATAGCGGGCATAGCGCTCGTCGTGCATGGCCGCGCTCACCACGGCCGCGCCCGAGCCGCTCTCCTCCATCCGCCGGATCGCATGGCCGATCTCGGGCAGCAGCGCCCGTAAGGCCTCCTCGGCCGCGTCCGGCCCGATGCCCGCCTTCGCCGCCAGCGCGGCGACGATCCGGCCGCCGCCGGCTTCTCGGATCGTGTCGAACAGCTTCACCCTGCCCTCCTCCGAACGCGTGCCCCGTTGTCAGCAGGATATAAGCGGCATGCCGCGCCGGTTCTACCGCTCCGGCCGGAAGGAGCCGGCTTTCGCGGCGCGGGCCACGATCGCCGCGACGCGCCGCCCGCCACCCGCAAGGGGGTTTGCGCCGGTCCCGGCGGCGGCTATCTAAGAGGCCGGAGGAGCCCATGCCGACGTCGAACGAGATCCGCAAAGCCTTCCTGGACTATTTCGCCAGGCACGGCCACGAGGTCGTCGCGAGCAGCCCGCTGGTGCCGCACAACGATCCGACGCTCCTGTTCACCAACGCCGGCATGGTCCAGTTCAAGAACGTCTTCACCGGCATCGAGCAGCGGCCGTACAAGCGCGCCACCACCTCGCAGAAATGCGTGCGCGCCGGCGGCAAGCACAACGACCTCGACAATGTCGGCTACACCGCGCGGCACCACACCTTCTTCGAGATGCTCGGCAACTTCTCGTTCGGTGACTACTTCAAGGACCTGGCGATCGAGCTGGCCTGGAAGCTGGTGACCGAGGAGTACGGCCTGCCGGCGGCGAAGCTGCTAGTCACGGTCTATGCCGAGGACGACCAGGCGTTCGACCTGTGGCGCAAAATCGCAGGGTTGCCGGAGCGCAGGGTCCTGCGCATCCCGACCTCAGACCATTTCTGGGCGATGGGCGATCCAGGCCCGTGCGGCCCCTGCTCCGAGATCTTCTACGACCACGGTGCGG
>DASUGG010000260.1:0-4052 GCA_036274135.1 Geminicoccaceae bacterium | reverse complement strand
CTCGGGATCGGCGAGCCGGGCATGGCCACTGCCGAGGGCGCGCCCGCAGCCGGTGGCATGGATGTGGGCGCGCTGATCAGCCAGATCGTCGGCGGCGGCGTCGGCGGCGCCGTCCTCACGCTCATCATCGGCGCGATCAAGGACATGATGGGCGGCCGATCGGCCACATGATGCGACCGAGGACCGCTCTCCGCCGGCTCCGCCGCTTGGTCGGGTCGGCGGAGGCGGCCGTGCGCCGCCGCGACCGCTGACCCGCGGCGGGTAGTTGCGCCGCCCGCGCATCCGGGCGGCGCTCCCCTTCACGCCGCGCCTGGCCCCGGCCGCGAGCCGTCGGGCTTCAGCGGGCGCTGGAGACGTTCGATCCCCACGGGTGCGTGAACTCCCAGGGGCTGCAGGCATCGTTGTCGCCGCGCCGGGTGTTCTCGCAGACCTGCACCTGCTTGATCACCTCGTGCGGCTGCAGCGCGACATTGTCGCAGCCTCGGTCGCCGCCATCCCACTCCCGCACTTCGCGAAAGCCTGTTGTCGCATCTCCTTGCCGGAGGATGGGCCTGGATCACAGTCCGAACAGGCAAGCCTGTGATCGCCGATCGAAGCTGAACCAGCGGTGTTGCGGCGAGGATTTCACCGGTCCGGAACCTGGTTACGGTTGCAACGCGGATCCGGTTGCGTTGGCAACAGAGGCCGCGTGCCGCGCCCGAGGCGCAGCGGACCGGACGGCGCCGGACGACGGCCGGAAAGGCAATGATGGCCGCAGGTCGATCAGCAGCGCATACTGCCTCGCTGAGCGCGCAGGAGCGCATCCGTGCCGGCGGCGTGCCGGCGCGAGCGGCCGCGACGGGGGAGCTGTCGAAGGCACCAGAATTCCTCGATGGCGAAAGGCCGCTCATCGGCAGCGAGAGACGATGATCGCGAAGGGACGGAGGGAGCCCTGGGATGAAGCCTTGGGTGGTCGATGCGAAGGACATTGAGCCGGAGGATCTGGACCAGTTCAGCGGCCAGCTCCTGCATCTCAACAACCAGATCGCCGACTTCCTCGATCCCGTGACCACCGAAGAGGTGCTGGTCATTGCCCCCAAGGGCTTCGGCAAGACGCTGCTGCTCAAGGCCAAGCGCCAGTCGATGCGCGAGCGCTACGGCACCATCCTCCCCGAGCGTGCCCTGGTCGACAAGCCGAGCGCCAATCCGGACCTGATGACCCACCGCGAGTACGGCGGCATGCGCGAGACCGAGGCGTATTGGAAGGCGCTCTGGTCGATCGCGCTGACCCTGTCGGTGGAGAAGCATCTGGGCGTCTGCCCGGAACTCTCGGGCCCGCTCGAGAAGGTCGTGCGCAACGAGCATCTGCGCAGCGCCTGCGATCTGTTCACCAATCTCCTGGCCCTGTCGCGCGACGCCTATTTCGCCGCGTTCAAGGATTATGTGACGCATCTTTTGCCCGTGTTCCGGCGCATCCACAGCTCGGTCGCGATGTTCATCGACAACATCGACGAGTATTTCGAGGATTTTCTTGCCGGCGACCTGGTCGAGGGCGAGGAACGCGGCATCTATCGCAGCTACTGGCATTTTGCCCAGGTCGGCATCGCGCTCGCGGCGCGCGATCTGCATGCGATCAACAATCACGTCAAGATCTTCGCGTCGATCCGCAAGGAGGTGTTCCAGCGCACCTTCCTCGGCAACCCGCTGGGCCTGCAGCTCGCCGGCTCCGCGCTCGACCTGCAGTATTCGCGCGAGGACCTGATCGAGATCATCCGCAAGAACATCGAGGTCGAGCGCAAGCGCAGCTTGGTCGAGCCGGCGGCGCGCGACCCGTGGGTGCGCTTCTTCGGGCACGACGCCACCCGCATCGTGCACCAGAGCACCGGCGACGAGGAGAGCGTCGGCGCGTTCTGGATCCGCCACACCTTCCGCCGGCCGCGCGACATCGCGTTCATCGGCCGCGACCTCGCCGCGATCGACCCGCGGCGCCGCACGCGCCAGGCGGTGCGGCAGCAGATCACGCGCAGCGCCGCGGCGATCGCGCAGGGCTTCATCACCGAGATGTCGCCGCATCTGCCGCAGTTCGACCGCGAGATCCTGTTCCGGCTGATTCGCCGCAACGTGATCGCGCGGCCGGAGCTCGCGGTCCTGTCGGAACAGTACGACCGGCTGTTCGCGAGCCGGCAGGGAGACGGCGAGCCGATGGCCTGCCACGTGTTCGCGAGCATGTTCAAGATCGGGCTGCTGGGCTATGTCGGCATCCACCCCGAGACCGCCGAGCTGGTCCAGTATTTCCGCTACCCCGGCGAGGTGCCGCTCGATCGTGACGACGTGCTGCCGGACGCCGAGCACTTTCTGATCCATCCCAGCCTCGATCTGGTGATCGGCAGCTACAACCCCGACTACTTCCGTCATCTCGACAAGCTCAACGTGATCGGCGCGGATCGGCCATGGCGCGTGGCGCGCGAGATCCAGTTCGTGCTCAAGGGCGACGTGCGCGGGCTCGGCGCCATCCTGCAGGACCCCGTCGCCGGCGCGAGCTTCCCGGCCTTCTTCGCCGACGTGGTGGCCGAATGCGGCCGCGACCTCGCGGTCGCCTATGCGAGCGACGGCGATGCGGTGCTCCTGGTCGATCCGAACCCGCGCCAGGTGGTGATGGTGGCGCTCGCCCTGCGCCAGCGGCTGTTGCGCTCGGCCTATGGCTGCGACATCCGCTTCGGCGGCGATGCCGGCTTCGTCGAGCTCAGCGGCGAGGGGCCGGACGCGCGAGCGCGCACGGGCCTGGCCCTCATGGTCGCGGCGCGGCTCGAGCCGCACGCCGCCCCGGGCACGATCCTGGTCACCGGTCAGTTCGTCGACGCGTGGCGCGATCTCCTGGGCGCGAGCGGGCTGCGCGCCCGGCCGGTCGAGCCGCACGAGGTGCCGGAACTGCGCGAGAGCGACGGCCGCTTCGATCTCGCCAAGCCGCGCGGCGAGGCGCCGATGCTGCGCCGCCTGCGCCTGCTCGACGGGCCGCAATCGGTCGACCACAGCGGCCGCGTCGCGCTCAGCTGATCCGCGGTCCTCTTGCGACCCGCTCCCCACACGAGCGGATACGGCGTGCTATGCTGGCGCGGAATGAGACCCCAGGAGGCCCCGGGAAGAGGCATGGCACCGGATGGCACGATCAGCACTGGCGACGAGATCGGCACGTTCGACTACGTCATCGTCGGGGCGGGCACGGCCGGCTGCGTGCTGGCCAACCGGCTCTCGGTCGACCCGAACGCCAAGGTGCTGCTGCTGGAGGCCGGCGGCCGGGACAGCTGGATCTGGATCCACATCCCGATCGGCTATCTCTACACCCAGAACAACCCGCGCACCGACTGGTGCCTCAGGACCGAGCCCGAGCCCGGCCTGAACGGGCGCGCGCTCAACTACCCGCGCGGCCGCGTGCTCGGCGGCTGCTCCTCGATCAACGGCATGATCTACATGCGCGGCCAGGCGCGCGACTACGACGGCTGGTCGCAGCAGGGCAACCGCGGCTGGGGCTGGGACGACGTGCTGCCCTACTTCAAGCGGTCCGAGGACTACGCGCTCGGGGCCGACGACCTGCACGCCGTCGGCGGCGAGTGGCGGGTCGAGCAGCAGCGCCTGTCCTGGGAAATCCTGGATGCCTTTCGCGAGGCGGCGGCCGAGGTCGGCATCCGCAAGATCACCGACTTCAACCGGGGCGACAACGAGGGCTGCGGCTACTTCCAGGTCAACCAGCGCAGGGGTGTGCGCTGGAGCACCGCCAAGGCCTTCCTGCGTCCGGCGAGGAGCCGGGCGAACCTGACCGTGCTGACCGGCGCCCAGGCGATGGGTATCGTGTTCGAGGGCAGGCGGGCGGTGGGCCTGCGCTTCGTCCAGGGCGGCATCCAGAAGCTCGTGCGGGTCGGGCGCGAGCTGCTGCTGGCGAGCGGTGCGATCGGCTCGCCGCAGCTGCTGCAGCTCTCGGGCGTGGGGCCTCCGGCGCTGCTGCAGGAGCTGGGCATACCGGTGGTGCACGCGCAGGACGGCGTCGGCGCCAACCTGCAGGACCACCTGCAGATCCG
>DASUGG010000259.1:0-9475 GCA_036274135.1 Geminicoccaceae bacterium | reverse complement strand
GGCGCCGCCGGCCTGATGCGGGTGCTGCGCCCCGCCGACAGCCCGGGCGGAACCTGGTTCACCGAGCGTGTCGACGTCGCCGCCGACTACCGGCAGGCGTTCGGCGAGGAGCCTCCCGACCCGACGCAGATCGCCATTCAGGCCGACACCGACGACACCGCGAGCGCGAGCCGCGCCTTCGTTGCCGACCTCGCCTTCGTGCCGCGCCAGGGCTGACCAGCGCGCGGCCGGCGCGCTCAGTCCGGCCGGTCGGTGCCGATCGGCGGGCCCACGCGGTCCGGCGGCGCCTGCGGCAGCGGCGGCTCGCCCGGCGGCGCGGGCTTGGCCGGCGGCGGCGCGACGCCGCGCAGGCTGTCCAGGTAGGCGTTGATGTCGGCGACCTGCCCCGGCGTCAGCGCGAGGTCGGGCAGCATCGGGTGCCCCGCCCCGCCCCAGCCGTGCAACTCGGCGAGCGATATCCCCGGATCCCTGGCGATCGCCACGAACGGCGGCGCCTGATCGCTGCCGCGCCGCTCGTTGCCGACGATGTGACAGGAGGCGCAGAGCTTGGAGGCGAGCTCGTGCCCGGCCTCGGCATGGCCGGGCTCCTGCGCCGCCGCCGGCGCGACCGCCAGTGCCGCCAGGCCGAACGTACTCGCCGCGAACCTTCGCATCGCGCGCCCTCCCCGCTGGCCGACCGCTCCGGCCGGGCTGCCCATGCCCCATAAGGTCGGGCGTCGGCCGCAGCGGATCAACGGCGCGCCGCACGCTTGCCCTCGCCGCCGCCCGGCCTTAGGTAGGAGCGCAGGCCGGCGTAGCTCAACGGTAGAGCATCCGCCTTGTAAGCGGGAGGTTGCGGGTTCAAGTCCTGCCGCCGGCACCAGGCCTGCCGCGGCATCGCGGCATCACCGCATCGCATGCCGAACGCCTCATGCCGTCGAAGCCGTGCAGCCGCCTGCGATGCCCGTGACGGCCGTCGGCCACTCGGAAGGCTTCCTTCTCGCGCAGCCGTGCGCCGGCGGCTCCGCCTGCCGGAGCCTCGCCGCGCCAGCGTCTCCGTGCCCATTTCGCCGGGATTTCTGCGACGTGATTGGGTTCGTTTCGCCATTTTTTTCAGCGCCCTTAGCTCGACGGGCACTCGCGGCCGCCATGCCGCCTACGCCGAAGACGGCAGGGCTGGCATGCGGCGACAGCTGCCTCGCGCCGAAGCGCACGGACGGATCCTGGCTGGCGGTGTGCTGCATGGGTTCTCCGGGCGAAGGAGTCTCTGCTGACCGACGCTGCAGGCCAAGAGCGGCAACCGGCGAGGGTAGAGTTTAACATCGTCTAGGAATTTGATCAATCAATTGAAGAGAGCTTTGCACAAACGCGGGGTTTCTTCCTTTCAGGCCTAGGTACGGGCAGCTGACAGCCAAAGGGGAAGCCGAGCGATGGTGGGATGGCTCTGGCGACCCTGACCGCCGTGCGGCCAGGGCCTAGGCGGGCACGGCGCCAACGCCTCTCCCGCCCCAGCGCCACCCGCTTCAGCCTGGCCATTCCTTCGTTCCTAGCCGGCATAGGAGCAAACGCCAGCATCTTCGAATCCCTCCGAATATTCTGGAACATGGACGCATCGTCCATGCTGTCTGCGCGGCGCGCAGCCGAGTGCAGCAACTCAGCCCCCGCGGCGATGGTTCCACCTGACGTAAAAGTGCTCTAGGAAGGCGTGCCCGCGTGCTGCATCGGGAGATCTGCGCGACCGGGCCAGGACGAGCCGCACAGGGGAGCAAGCAGGCATGGGCAAACCCGTCTTCGTGCTGAACGGCGCCAACCTCAACCTTCTCGGGATCCGCGAGCCGCATCTCTACGGCAGCACCACGCTCGCCGCGATCGAGGCGAGGTGTCGCGAGCGGGCGGCGCAGCTCGGCATCGCGGTCGACTGCCGGCAGTCGAACAGCGAGGGCACGCTGATTGACTGGGTGCACGAGGCGATCGAGGCGGCGTCGGGGATCGTGATCAACCCGGCCGGCCACAGCTTCACCTCGATCGCGCTGCTCGATGCGCTCAAGGTATTCCGCTGGCCGATCGTCGAGGTGCACATCACCAACGTGCACCGGCGCGAGGCGTACTATCACCGCTCCTACGTGTCGCTGGCCGCGACCGGGGTCATCGCCGGGCTCGGGCCGCGCGGCTATCTGCTGGCGCTGGACGCGATCGCTGAGATGCTGCGCGACGGCGAGCCGGGCTGAGCCGCTGCGCGGCCGCGTCTTCGCCAACGATCCGCCGCCGCGCCCTCTAGCCTCAATGGCGGCTCATCGCCGGACGCAGGCCGTGGTCCGGCAGCTTGAGGAAGCGCCGGTTGGCCCAGATCAGCGGTTCCACGAACGGGCCGACGACGCAGACGAAGACCAGCGCGGCGATGCCGACCGGTCCGCCGAGCAGAAAGCCCACCAGCAGGAAGCCCGCCTCAAGCGCGAGCTTGGCGACGTAGAACCGCGCTCCGACGCGCTTGACGAGGGTCAGCGCCACAAGGTCGACCACCCGGATACCGATCCCGCTCATGATGATCAGCGCGGCACCGTAGGCGTTCAGCACCAGACCCGCGAGCAGCGGCAGGGCGCGCGAGCCGACCTGCATCCTCATGTCGAAGGCGAGCCCGTTCCAGGCATCGATCAGCAGGCCGATCATCAGCATCGTGACGAAGGTCGTGAGCGGCGGCAGGCGCCGGTTCCAGATCATCCAGACGACCAGCAGCGCAGCGGTCACCAGGCCGTCCATGAAGCCGATCTGCAGATACGGCACGCCGACCGCCTCGACCAGGCCGATGGTCATGGCGTGGAACGGATCGACGCCCAGGTCGGCATCGATGAACAGCTTGACGCCGAGCGAGAAGCACAGGCAGCCGCCGAGATACATCACGAGCCGGCGCGTCGTCGGCGCGGGCTGGTCGGGGTAGGACGCCTCCCTCGCCGGGCTTTCCGACCACAGCACGAAATCGCGCGGCAGGACCAGAGCGGCGAAGCCGGGCAACGTTGCGACGATGCCGAGAAAGCGGCAGATGACGCTCGTCGCGAACGCCGCCGCCGCGCCGATTCCGATCGTGCCGAACACGGCGATCGCCGCGAGTTCGCCGGTGCCCCAGCCGTCGGGCGTCACCGGAATACGCAGGATCAGCATCCGTACCGCCGCCGCCGCGAAGAACACGACCGGACCGACCGCGACGTCCAGGCTGGTGACGATCGTGTACAGGATCAGCAGTTGCAGGCCGTGCTCGAGGATCGTCAGCAGCAGGTTCAGAGCCAGCGTCTTCGGATGCCGGCTGAAATCGGCGTAGGCGCCGTAGAACCGGTGCAGCATGCCCATGAGTCGCGACTGGTGGTATCGCGCCAGCGTGCGCAGGGCGAAATCGTGCACGGCGTCGTGCTGCGAGGCCACGAACAGGCCGTTGAACGCCAGCGCCGCGAGCACACCGAGGCCGATCCAGAGCGCGAGGCGGCCCGGCTCGAGCCAGCAGCCGAGCACGACGCCGCCGGCGATCGCCCAGTTCACCGCCGAGATCAGCCCGATGACCTTCTCCATCACCACCGAGGCGAACGCTGGATGCACGACCCCGGTACGCTGCGCGACCAGATGCGCGCGCAACAGGTCGCCGCCGAGATGGGTCGGCAGGAAGGCGCCGACCAGCCACCCCTGATAGTAGATGCGGATCACCAGGGCCGGCGGGAGGTGAGCGCCGCCGATCTCGAGCAGCAGGCGCCACTTCAGTGCCATCAGCAGGCGATCGAAGGTCAGCAGCACGAGCACGAGCGCGATCTCGCGCGCCGTCAGCTGGCGCACCTTCGCCAGCATGTCGCCGAGATCGAACAGCAACAGACAGGCGGCGAGCGCGCCGGCCGCCAGGATCCAGCTGAGCCACTTCCGGATCCCGACCGTGCCCTCGGCGCGTCGGGCAGGCCTTGTCGGGGCGGTCCCGATCACGGAGAGATCGTCTGGCATGCTCCTCCCGACGCGCCGTTGGGCCCCTCGGCGAGGAGGAAGCCGGGCGGCATTCTAGCTACGAGCCGGGCGGAAAACCAGTCGATCCAAGCCCACGCCGCGGCGCCATCGGCGAGGCGGAGCGTGCAAGCGTATCATGGTCCGCCTGCTGCCTTGCGGCCGCCGGCGCGGTGCGTCCATGCCGCTCGGTTGCCAACCCTGGCCGATGTCGCACATAGAAGGGAGAACGCCGGCCGGGCGTCCGTTCGCGGGCGCCACGCGGCGACGGGCATGACCGTGCGGGAGTAGCGCCATGACCGATCCATGGCAATACCAGGTTCGCATCGACCTGGCGGAGAAGGTTGCCGAGATTGCCAGGAACGATCCCGACGATCCGCTGATCGAGCCGCTGGCAAGTATCCTGCGGCGGCATCATGCGACCCTGAAATGCCAGTACGACGCGTTCGCCGAGTATGTCGCCGAGGCGGAACGCCAGGGTGTCGATCGCTATCCGCTGCATGCGTGGACCAAGGCGACGATCGAGAATCCGGCCAAGAAGGCGAAGTACCAGAAATCCTTCACGCTCTATGTCGACGGCGAGGAGGTCTACGCCAGGGAGAAAGCCGACGCGCTCGAACGCGACCTGCGGCCTTTGCTCGGCGGCAGCCTGGTGACGCGGATGGCCAAGCACGACACCAACCCCGCCAACAATCCCCAGCCGCCGGCCCGCTATCGGCAGTGAGGCCGACGCGCGAAGCGGTGGTGCGAACTACTCCTCGACCCTGACGCCGAAGAAGGCCTGACCGCCGATCGGGGAGATCACATAGTCCTGGACGCCCTTGCGGGTGAGCGCCACCAGGCGTGAATAGGCGAGCATGGCGGCCGGCTTCTCGCGATCGAAGATCCGGCCGGCCTCGAGATAGAGCCTTTCCTGCTCGGCCGGGTCGGGCGTCCGCTTGGCCGCGTAGATGGCATCGTCGAAGTCCTGATCGCACCAGCGGGCACGGTTGTAGCCGATCTTGGCCGAGTCGCAGCTCCAGCCCCAGATCGGCACGCTGCCCGGGTCGGCGAAGTCATAGTTGAGGCCGAGGATCGCCATCTCGTGCTCGCCGGCCTTGGTGCGCTCGAGGTATTCGCCCCATTCATAGGAGACGATGTTGACGTCGACGCCGACGGCGGCAAAGTCGGCCTGGATCAGCTCGGCCGCCCGGCGCGCATTCGGCATGTAGGCGCGCACCACCGGCATCGCCCAGAGATCCGCCTCGAAGCCGTCCGCGAAGCCCGCCTCCTGCAGCAGGCGTCGCGCCTTCTCGGGGTCGTAAGGCACGGGCGCGACGCTCTCGTCGTGGCCCAGCATGCCGGGCGGGATCATGGAGCCGGCCGCGATGCCGAGCTCGTCGAGGTAGACGGCCCGCAGAATCTCTTCCTTGTTGATGGCGAGCGACAAGGCTTCGCGGACCTTCAGGTTGTCGAACGGCTTCTTCTCGACGTTGAAGGCGACCCAGCCATAGTCGAATCCCGGGCGGGCATGCACCTCGATGTTTGGGTCGGCGGCGGCGGTGGGAATGTCGGCGGCGTTGGGGAAACGCATGACGTGACATTCGCCGGCGCGCAGGCGCTGGAAACGCACCGAGGGATCAGGGGTGATCGCGAAGATCAGATCGTCGACCTGCGCGGCGCGCTCCGGCAGGCCGGCGGCGTTCGCCCAATAGTCGGCGAACGCCTTGAAGCGCACCTGCGCGCCGGTCTCGTAGGCGACGAAGCTGAACGGTCCGGTGCCGACCGGCTCCGTGAATACCTTCTCGGGCGTGCCCGCATCGAGCATCTGCCGGGCGTACTCCTCGGACAGGATCGAGAGGCCCTCGACCGTGAGCAGCGGAAGGAACGAGACGTCGGGCTCGGCGAGCTGGAAGCGCACCTCGTGGTCGGAAAGCTTCTCGACGCCGAGCAGCGACTTGTCGAGGCCGTAGCCAGTGAACGCGCCGAAGGCGCCCTGCGCCAGCTGGTAATAGGGATCGTCGGGATCCTGCATGCGGCGGAACGAGAAAAGGACGTCGTCGGCATTGAAGTCGCGGCTCGGGGTGAACCGATCGTTGGACTGCCACTTCACGCCCTGGCGCAGCTTGAAGGTGAAGGTCGTGGCGTCGTCGGACACCTGCCACGATTCGGCCAGCGCCGGCACCAGCTCCGTGCCGCCACGCTCGAGCTCGACCAGGCGATTGTAGATCGGATTGGCGGCGTCGGAGTCGGACATCGCCATCCCTTGATGCGGGTCGAACGTCCGGGGATTGGCCTCGGCGCAATAAACGAGGGCGCTGGCCTGCGCCTGCGACCCCATGGTTGCGGCTGCGGCGAGCGACGCCGCCAGTACGATGCTGCGCATGGAACCTCCGCTCGTTTCTGCCCGCCCATCCGCCTGGAAAGAGCCGGGTTGATGTTGGGGAAAGCGTAGCCGCGGCCCAAGACGGTTGCAACAAGTTTGTCGACGGTATACCGAATACATATCGGCGCCTCGACAGCGGAGCGACAGAATGCAGATCGAGTGGAACGGCGTGCTCTTCATCGCTGCGACCCAGTTCCTTCCGGACGAAAGCCTGGGCCTCGAGGCAACGCAGCGCAACGTCGAGACGCTGATCGCCGCCGGGGCCGGCGGCATCGTCGTGCTCGGGCGTTTCGGCGAGATCATGTCGCTCACCCGCGTGGAGCGTCGGCGGGTGGTGGAGGCCACGAAGGAGGTCGTGCGCGGCCGCGTGCCGCTGCTGTCCGGCTGCATCGAGACCAGCCCGCACGACGCCTTTGCCTATGCCCGGGAGATGGAGCGTCTGGGCGTTGACGGCCTGATGGCGACGCCGCTGCTCGGCTATCCGCCGAAGAGGGAAGAGGCGGTGCATTATTTCCGCCTGCTCGCCCGGGCGAGCGGACTGCCGATCATGATCTACAACGAGCCGACCGGCTACGGCGTCGACCTGACGCCGGACCTGCTTCTGCAGCTCGCCGAGCAGCCGACCGTGGTCGCGATCAAGGAATCGACCGAGAAGACCAACCGCGTGACCGACATCCTGCGGGCGTGCGGCGACCGCTTCCGGATCTTCTGCGGCGCCGACCAGATCATCCTGGAATCGATGCTCGTAGGCTGCCACGGCTGGGTGTGCGCCCTCGGCAATCCGTTTCCGGAGGAAGCGGTTCGGCTGGTCCAGCTTGCGCAGGCGGAACGCTACGTCGAGGCGCGCGCTCTCGCGCGTTGGATGCAGCCGGTGCTCAATCTCGACGCCCGGCCGACCTTCGTTCAGTGCGGCAAGCTCGCGATGCAGGTCACCGGCCACGGTGCCGAAATGGTGCGCACGCCGCTGTTGCCGCTCACCGGCGCCGAACGCGAGGAGGTGATCGGCGTCACCGAGCAGGTGCTGGCGGCCCGGCCGGCGCTGCGGTAGCCAAGGCCGCCCTGCGGATCCGAATCCGTGACTGCCCGCCTGCCGTTGACAATCGGTCCGCCTTTGCGCAGGTAGCTTCCGGCCAATGGCGGGAGGACACGGGAGGTGGCAGAGACGAGGCTAGCGCTGCAGCCGGACACGCCCGACTACCGCGACCTTTCGGAATGGGTCGCCGTGAAGATCATGAACGGTATCCGCGACGGCGATATCGTACCCGGTGAGCGCCTGGTCGAGCACGATGTGGCGGCGCGCCTGGGGGTGAGCCGGGCGCCGGTGCGCGATGCCCTGCGACGGCTCGAGGTCCTCGGCGTGGTCGTCCGGCGCGCGCCGCGCGGCTACTTCGTCCAGACCTGGACCGAGCGGGATGCGATGGAGATCCTGCTGCTGCTCGACGCCGTGATCAATCTGTCGGTGCGGCTCGCGATCGGGCGGCTGAGCGCGGCGGATTTCGCGCAGCTCGAGCAGGCGCTGGCGCAGACGCGCCAACTGGTCGACGTCGGATGCCACGATCCCAGGCGCTACTGGCCGATCGACATGCGTTTCCACCGTGTCATCGCGCAGGCTTCCGGCCACCGACGACTGCTCGACCTCATCGAGCATCTGACGCTGCCGATCGAGCTCACGCCGAAGAGCTTCATCTTCCGCGACGATCCCGGCTTCGCGCTGCGCCAGCACAGCGCGCTCCTCGAGGCGCTGAAGACGAACGACCGCGACGCGGCTCTGGCTTGCGTGGGGCGCAACGCGCGGGAACGCGAGGACGAGTTCCTGCGCGAGTTCTTCGCGCGGCTCGACGGGGCCGAGCCGCCGATCGCCCCTTCACGGAAGAAGCCCAGGCGAAAGGCGCAACCGGCCGACCTGTCCGACCAGCCACGTTGACGGATTGAGGTCCGAGCGCGACCGACCCGGACGCGATGTCCGGCTCACCGGCCGATCGCGTAACCCTGCATGTGACGCGGGTTGGCGGCGGCTTTGAGCAGCGGGCCGTCTTTGGCGGCGGCGCTGACCCGGCCGAGACTCCAGTCGTCGCGCAACTCCACCGCGTGACCGCGGCGGGCGAGCTCCTCGACCGTGGCCTTGGGAAAGCGGCCTTCCAGCGCGAGATGGCCGGGCCGCGCCTCGCGCGGATAGAACGAGCTGGGCACGTGCTCGGTGTGGAACGCGGGCGCGTCGATCGCCTCCTGCAGGTTCATCCCGAAGTGCACATGCCGCAGGAACACGTGCAGCGACCACTGATCCTGCTGGTCGCCGCCCGGCGTGCCGAACACGATGTAGGGCTCGCCGTCGCGCAGGGCCAAGGAAGGCGTCAGGGTGGTGCGCGGCCGCTTGCCGGGAGCCAGGCTTGCCGGCAGGCCCTCGGCGAGCCAGAACATCTGGCCGCGGGTGGTCAGACAGAAGCCCAGCTCCGGGATCACCGGCGAGCTCTGCAGCCAGCCGCCGGACGGCGTCGCCGCGATCATGTTGCCGTGCCGGTCGATCACGTCGAGATGGCAGGTGTCGCCGCGGCCCTCCAGCTCGGCCGCCATGGCGCCGCGCGGCACGGTCGGCTCGCCCGCGCCCAGTCCCCCGGCATCCCCCAACGCGCCGCGATGCGCGACATCCTCGTCGCTGGCAGAGAGACGTAACGGAATGTCGCCGCCGAAGCCCTCGATGACGCCAGGGCGCAGCGCGGGCGACGCCTGCCCGTCCACCAGCTGCCGCCGCTGCGCGGCATAGGCGTCCGACAGCAGCGTCGCGAGCGGCACCTCGACGAAGTCCGGATCGCCGTAGAAGGCCTCGCGGTCGGCGAAGGCGAGCTTGGCGCACTCGGTCACCACATGGACGAATTCGGGGTCGGTCGCCGAGAGCGCGGAAAGCTCGAAGCCCCGCAGCAGGGCGAGCTGCTGCAGCGCGACCGGCGCCTGGCTCCACGGGCCAGGCTTGCACAAGGTGAAGCCGTGATAGTCACAGGTCAGCGGCGTCTCGACGCTCGCCTGCCAGCCCGCCAGATCGTCGGCGCGCAGGAGGCCGCGATGGCGCCGGCCGGAAGTGTCCATCAGGGCCTGGGTGCGACAGAAGCGGTCGATCGCCTCGGCGACGCAGCCCCGGTACCAGGCGGGGCGCGCCGCCTCGAT
>DASUGG010000258.1:0-12429 GCA_036274135.1 Geminicoccaceae bacterium | reverse complement strand
GCCGCGGCCGCCTTCTGCGTCAGCAAACGCCAGAGGGCGTCCGCCTGATCGGCCTGAATCACGCCCGCGGCCACCGCGCGGTCGATGTCGTCGCGGCCGACCGCGACCGGCGCGTCGGGCGCGCGCCCCGCTTCAGGAGCCGCCGTCATGTCGCCATCCTGCGCCGGTTGTGGTTAACAGAGTCTGAACAGTACGACCGGATGGGATGAACCGTGATGAGCATCGCCGCTGACCCCCTGCACCAGCTGGTGCGGACCATCTTCGAGCACGCCGGCACCACGGCCGAGGAGGCGCAGCTGGTCGCGGACCACCTGGTCGAGGCGAACCTCATGGGCCACGACAGCCACGGCGTGATCCGCGTCCAGCCCTACGTCGGGCTGCTTCAGGCGGGCAAGACGAAGAGCGGCCAGGCGGTCAGGATCACCAGGGACGCCGGAGCGCTGATCACGGTCGATGGCCAGGAGGGGCTGGGCCAGGTCGTTTGCAAGCAGGCGATGGACGTCGCGATCGAGCGGGCGCGCGAGCACGGCGTCGCGGTGCTGGCCTTGTGCAACACGACGCATATGGGCCGGATCGGTGCCTGGGCCGAGCAGGCGGCCGCCGCCGGCATGGTCTCGCTGCACTTCTGCAACACCACGGGCTTCGGCATCCAGGTAGCGCCGTTCGGCGGCACCGACCGGCGGCTCTCGGTCAATCCGATCGCGATGGGCGTGCCGCGACCGGGCAAGGAGCCCATCATCCACGACATGTCCACGGGCACGATCGCCGCGGGCAAGATCCGCGTCGCGCGCAACAAGGGCACCCGCCTGCCCGAGGGCAGCCTGATCGACAACCAGGGCCGCCCGACCACCGACCCCGAGGCCTTCTTCACGAACCCGCCCGGCGCGATCACCACCGCGGCCGGCCACAAGGGCTACGGGCTTGCGTTCTTCGTGGAGATCCTCGCCGGGTCGCTGACCGCGGGCGGCAGCAGCCATCCCGACAACCCCACCGCCGATCGGGCGATCAACAACCTGCTCTCGATCCTGATCGATCCCGGTCGCATGGCCGGCACCTCGGCCATGGCGGCCGACATCGACCGGCTGGTCGAATGGGTCAAGGCGTCGCCGCCGGCGAGGCCACGGGACGAGGTGCTGCTGCCCGGCGAGATCGAGCGCCGCACCCGCGACGAGCGCCGGGCGCGGGGCATTCCGCTCGACCCCAATACGCTCGCGCAGCTGCGCGCCGCCGCGACCTCGGTCGGCCTTGCCGACGAGGCGATCGAGCGCGGCCTGGTCGAGGTCTGATCGCCATGTCGCTGCCGCACACCGCGCCGCTGCGCGTCGAGCGTCTCGGCGTCGCCGTCTACCGCGCGCCGATCGAGCGCCAGGTACGCAACGCCTTCGGCGCCATGATGGCCAACCGGCCGGCCGTGATCGTCCGCGCCGAGGCCGGCGGGATCGCCGGCTATGGCGAGATCTGGTGCAACTTCCCGACCTGCGGCGCCGAGCACCGCGCGCGCCTGCTGGAGAGCGTGTTCCGGCCCTGGGTCACGGAACGGGAATGGGCGTCGCCGGCCGAGGCCTTCCGGGAGCTCACCGCCCGCTCGTACCGGCTTGCGTTGCAGGCCGGCGAGCCGGGGCCGATCGCCCAGGTCGTCGCCGGCATCGACATCGCACTCTGGGACCTCGCGGCGCGGCAGGCGGGGCAGCCGCTCTGGCGCCTGCTCGGCGGCGGCCAGGGTCGCATGCCGGCCTATGCCAGCGGCATCAACCCCGATCGCGCCGTGGAGCAGGCGAAGGAGGCAAAGGCGGCGGGGTTTTGCGCGTTCAAGCTGAAGATCGGCTTCGGCGCCGAGCTCGACCTCGCCAACCTCGAGGCGCTGCGGCAGGAGCTGGGCCCGGACGCGCAGATCGCGGTCGACGCCAACCAGGCCTGGGGGCTCGACGAGGCGATCGCGATGAGCCGGGCGCTCGCCGAGCATGCGCCGCTGTGGCTCGAGGAGCCTATGCCGGCCGACACGCCGCTCGACAACTGGCAACGCCTCGCCAAGGCGTCGCCGATCCCGCTCGCGGCCGGCGAGAACCTGCGTGGCGATGGCGCGTTCGATGCCGCGATCGCCTCGGGGGCGTTCGGCGTCATCCAGCCCGATGTCGCCAAATGGGGCGGCATCTCCGGCTGCCTGCCGCTCGCCCGGCGCATCCTCGCGGCGGGCCTGCGCTACTGCCCGCATTATCTCGGCGGCGGCATCGGCCTGCTGGCCTCGGCGCACCTCCTGGCGGCGGCCGGCGGCGACGGCCTGCTCGAGGTCGACAGCAATGCCAATCCGCTGCGCGAAGGTCTGGCCGTGCCGTTCCCGGCGCTCGAGGACGGCCGCTTCGTGCTCACCGACGCGCCGGGGCTGGGCGTCGCGCCGGGGCCCGACGTCGAGCGCTTCGCCGCGCCGGTCCTGGCCTCGGGATGAACGGGCGGGACCAGGTGGCCCGGCTCCTGGAAAGCTGGCGCGACAACGCCGCCGCCTGGACCGCGGCGGTGCGCTCGGGCGCGATCGAGAGCCGGCGGCTGGCGACGGATGCCGCGATCCTCGAAGCCGTGCTCGAGCGGCGACCGCGCAAGGTGCTCGATCTCGGCTGCGGCGAGGGCTGGCTGGTGCGGGCGCTGGCAGCGGAGGGCGTCGCAGCCGTCGGCGTGGACGGCTCCGCGCCGCTGATCGAGAGCGCATCTGAGGCCGGCGGCAGCTTCCTGCGGCTGAGCTATGCCGAGCTGGTTGAGGCGCCCGCGCGCTGCGGCGACGGCTTCGATCTGGTGGTGGCCAACTTCGCCCTGCTGGAGGAGCAGATCCTGCCGCTGCTGACGGCGCTTCGCGGCGTCATGACGTCGCCCGGCTGGCTCCTGCTGCAGACCCTGCATCCGCTCGCAGTCGGGCCGCCCTACCAGGACGGCTGGCGCATCGAGGATTTTGGCGGCTTTGGTGACGGGGCGTGGACGCCGATGCCCTGGTATTTCCGCACGCTCGGCTCCTGGGTCGGCGTGCTGCGCGAGGGCGGCTTCGCGCTGCAGGCCCTGCGCGAGCCCGTTCATCCGCAGGAGCGGCGTCCGCTCTCGCTGCTGCTGGAGACCCGCCTGGCCACCGATGGAGAGCTACCGTGTCGATAGAGCTGTGGATCGCCTTCGCCCTGGCCAGCGCCGCGCTGCTCGCGGCGCCGGGCCCGACGGTGCTCCTGGTGGTGAGCTACGCGCTCGGCAGCGGGCGCAGGAGCGGGCTCGCGACCGTGCCGGGCGTCGCGCTCGGTGATCTCACCGCGATGACGGTCTCGCTGCTCGGCGCCGGCGCGGTGCTCGCCGCCTCCACGGCCCTCTTCACGGCGCTCAAGCTCGTCGGCGCCGCCTATCTGGTCTGGCTCGGCATCCAGCTCTGGCGGGCCGGCGCCTCGCCCGGCGAGATCGCTGCTTCGCAGGGAGGGGCGACGGGCGGGCCGCGCATGTTCTGGAACGCCTATGTGGTGACCGCCCTCAATCCGAAGAGCGTCGTGTTCTTCATCGCGTTCGTACCGCAGTTCGTGGACCCGACCGCCCCTCTTCTTGTGCAGTTCGCGATACTCGAGGCGACGTTCGTGAGCCTGGCGGCGATCAACGCGGCGATCTGGGCCTTGCTGGCGGGACAGATGCGCGCCCGCCTGCAGGAGCCGCGAGCGCTGCGCCTGGTGCAGCGCGTTGGCGCGGGCTTCCTGATCGGCGCCGGCCTGCTGACCGCGCTGACGCGTCGCACCGCATGACCTGCGGCGAAACCAGCTCCTTGCAAGCCCGGAGACGACCATGAGCCGCCTACCCGACCTGCCGTACGAGGCCATGACCGCCGAGCAGCGGCGCGTCCATGACGAGATCGCGGCGGGCCCGCGCGGCAAGGTGGAAGGGCCGCTGCGCGTCTGGCTGCATGTGCCGGAGCTCGCGACCCACGCCCAGAAGCTCGGCGCGCATGCGCGCTTCCACAGCCTGTTGCCGCCGCCACTCTCGGAGCTCGCGATCCTGGTGACCGCCGCCGCTTGGCGCTCCGACTTCGAATGGTACGCGCATGCGCGCCTCGCGCGCGAGGCCGGTATCGCCGACAACGTGATCGAGGCGATCCAGGCGGGCGAAAAGCCCTCGCTGCCAGACGACAAGGCGCGCGCCGTCTACGCCGTCGCCCGCGAGCTGCATACAACCCGCGCGCTCTCGGACGAGACCTATGCGATCGCCGAGGCGGCGCTCGGCCACGCGGCGCTGGTCGACCTCGTGGGCATCCTCGGCTACTACACGCTGGTGTCGATGACCCTGAACGCCTTCCGCGTGCCGACGCCGGACGGCTCGCAGCCTTTCGCGGACTGACGAAGATCCAGGGTGGCCGTCAGTCCGCGTCGGGGTGGGGAGCCACGCAGGTGGCGGAAAGCCCGCCGTCGACGACCAGCTCGGTCGCGGTGATGTAGCGCGCCTCGTCGGAGGCCAGGAACAGCACGGCGTGTGCGACGTCCCAGCCGTCGCCCATGCGGCCCATCGGCACCTGGCGGTGCCGCGCCGCGATCAGCTTCTCGACGTCGCCGCCGGCGCGCTCGCCGGCCAGCCGGACCTCGACCAGGGGCGTGTGCATCAGCCCCGGCACCACCGTGTTGATGCGCACATTGTGCGGCGCGTACTTCACCGCCGTGACCCGCGAGAACTGGATCAGGCCCGCCTTCGCCGCGGCGTAGGCGGCGACGTCGGCGCCGAAATAGCGCAGCGCCGCGATCGAGGCGAGGTTGACGATGGCGCCGCCGCCCTGGCGGACCATGATCGGAATGACGCGCCTGCAGCTGTGGAACACGTAGCTGAGGTTGCGGTCGAGCTGGTCCGCCCAGACCTCCGGCGCCATGGCGACCGGATCGCCGGGCGCCGAGCCGCCGACATTGTTCACCAGCACGTCAATCCGGCCGAAGTGGTCGAGGCAAGCCTCGACCAGCGCGCCGACCTCGTCGGGCCGGGTGACGTCGGCGACGTAGGAGGCGAAGGTGCCGTCCGGGATGCTGCGCCCGGTCTCGGCCAAGGCGTCGGGATCGCGATCGACCCCGAACACCTTGGCGTCCTCGCGGGCGAACAGCGCCGCGGTGGCGCGGCCGTTGCCCCAGCCGGGACCGACCGCGCCGGCGCCGAGCACCAGCGCCACCTTGCCCGCGACCCGATCCGGCATGCCGGCGCGCTCCGTCTCAGGCGCCGACGAAGCGGGGCTTGCGCTTCTCCATGAAGGCGCGTCGGCCCTCGACGTAGTCCTGGCTGGCGTAGCAGGCATCCACCAGGGCGGCGCAGCGCGCCAGGTCGCGCTCGGCAGGGTCCTTCAGGGTTTCGCCGACGATCGCCTTGACCGAGGCGACGGTGAGCGGCGCGTTCTCAGTGATCGTGCGGGCGTAGTCGGCGACGTAGCTTGCCACCTGGTCGTCCGGCACGACGCGGTTGACCAAGCCCATCTCGCGCGCCTCGGCGGCCGGGAACAGCCGCGCGGTGAAGAAGATCTCCTTGGCGAAGGACGGGCCGACCAGCTGGACCAGGCGCTGCACGCCGGTGAAGCCGTAGCCCAGGCCCAGCCTCGCCGCCGGGATGCCGAAGCGCGAGCTCTCGCCGCAGATCCGCAGGTCGCAGCAGACCGCGAGCGCGACGCCGCCGCCGACGCAGCTGCCGGTGATCTGCGCGATGGTCGGCTTGGGGAAGTCGGCGAGCTTGCCCGACACCTCGGCGGTAACCGTGTTGTAGTGCCTGATCGCCTCGGCGCTGGCGCGCTCCTGCTCGAACTTGGAGATGTCGGCGCCGGACACGAAGGCCTTGCCGCCGGCGCCCGAGAGCACCACGACGCGGACCCGCTCGTCGGCCGCGAAGCCGTCCAGCGCATGGCCGACCGCCTGCCACATCTCGAGCGAGACGGCGTTGCGCTTCTCCGGGTTGTTGAACAGGATGTGCGCCACCCCGTCCTCGTGGGTGCTCACGATCTTGTCGGTCATGTCGGTCTCCTCGAGGGGCCTTGCTCAGATCACGGCGGCGCGGCGCAACTCTGCGATGCGCTCCCGATCATAGCCGAGGCCGGCCAGGATCTCGTCGGTGTGCTCGCCCATGCGCGGCGGCGGCACGCGGATGCGGCTGGGCGTTCGGCTGAGGCTCACCGGCTGGCCGACCAGCTCGATATCGCCGCGCTCGTGCGAGCGCACCGGATGCGCCATGCCGAGATGGCGGATCTGCGGATCGGCGAACACCTGGTCGATCGTGTTGATCGGGCCGCACGGCACGCCCGCCTCGTTCAGCGCGTCGATCCAGTCCGCGCTCGGCCGCCGGCGGGTGATCTCGCCGATCTCGGCGTTCAGGCGGTCGCGGTTCCTCGAGCGGTCGGCCGGCGTGGCGTAGTCGGGGTCGCTCGCCAGCGCCTCATGACCGAGCGCGGCGCAGAGCCGCTGCCAGATCTCCTGGCCGGCGGCGGCGATGTTGATGTGACCGTCGGCGGTCGGGAACACGCCGGTCGGGATGCTGGTAGGATGATTGTTGCCGGCCTGCCCCGGCACCTCGCGGTCGACCAGCCAGCGCGCCGCCTGGAAGTCGAGCATGAAGACCTGCGCCTGCAGCAGCGAGGTCTGGACCCACTGGCCCTCGCCGGATCGCTCGCGCTCGAGCAGGGCGACGAGGATGCCCTGCGCCGCGAACAGCCCGGCGCACAAATCGGCGATCGGGATGCCGGCGCGCACCGGCCCCTGGCCCGGCAGCCCGGTGATCGACATCAGCCCGCCCATACCCTGGGCGATCTGGTCGAAGCCCGGCCGCTTGGCGTACGGCCCGTCCTGGCCGAAGCCGGAGATGCTGGCATAGACGATGCGCGGGTTGACCGCCTTCACGTCCTCATAGGCGATGCGCAGGCGCTGCTTGACGTCGGGGCGATAGTTCTCGACGACGACGTCGGCGCGCCCGGCCAGCGCCAGGAAGACCGCGCGCCCGGCCTCATCCTTGAGGTTCAGGGTCATGCTGCGCTTGTTGCGGTGCAGGTTCTGGAAATCGGGGCCGGCGCGCGGGCCGCCCAGCGCATGGCCGTCGGGGCCGCGCGCCGGCATCTCGATCTTGATCACGTCGGCGCCCCAGTCGGCGAGCTGGCGCACGCAGGTCGGCCCGGCGCGGACGCGGGTCAGGTCGAGCACGGTGAACCTGGAAAGAGCCTCGCTGGCCGGAAGAGGGGGCATGGACGAACCTCCAAGAGCAGGCCGGGGCGTCATGGTAGACAGTTGACAATCCGCCCGCAAGGAACCTATCGTCGCCGCGTCCGGGGTCGAGTCGCGAGGACGTCATGGTCGTCGTTGTGGCCGAGCGCTTCGATGCCCGCAACATCGAGACGCTGACCAACGCGGTGCAGCGGGAGATCGAGCGGCGCATCCTGACCGGCGAGATCGCGGCCGGCGCCAGGCTGACCGAGGCGGCGCTCGCCGAGGAACTCGGCGTCAGCCGCGGCCCCGTGCGCGAGGCGATTCGCGGCCTGATCCAGGCGGGCTTGGTCGACAGCGTCGCCAATCGCGGCGGCGTGGTGCGCAAGATCGGCCTCGAGGAAGCACTCGACCTCTACGAGCTGCGCGCCGTGCTGTTCGCCTTCGCCTGCGAGCTGGTGGCCAAGCGGCGGACCGCGGAGCAGCTGGCCGCCCTCGAGGCGGCGCTGGAGGACATGGCGGCGGCCGTGGCGGCGCGCGACAAGGAGCGCTATTACCAGCTCAATCTCGCCTTCCACGCCAAGCTGATGGAGTTCTGCGGCAATCGCCGCCTGCGTGCCGACTACGAGGGCGTGATCAAGGAGATGCACCTGTTCCGGCGACGCTCGCTGTCGCAGGTCAGCAGGATCAACGCCTCGCTCGCCGAGCACCGGACGATCGTCGCCGCGATCAGGGCGGGCGACGCCAGAAAGGCATTCCAGGCCGGCCGCGAGCACGTGCAGCACGGCCGCGAGCGGTTCGTCGCGACCCTGAAGGATCCGGCCTAGCGCAGCGCAGGCCGGCGGCCCGCACGAACGGCCGGACGGCGGCCCGCCGCGCCGCACGCGGCCACCGTGCAAGCACTTGCGCGACGGCTTTGAACGGCGAGGCGGGCCTCAGGTCCCGGTAGTCGATCGCGCTACGGTCGATCCAGGCCCGCTTTCGGATCGGCGGGATACGGCGTGTCGGCGGCGGGTCCGGCGAATCTGGTCGCGCCGCTGCCGGCTTCGCTCGCCGCGGCCGACGGGCCGGAGGTCGAGGGGCTGGTTGAACTCTCCGGCATCAAGCCCTGCTTGTCGGCCTCCGCCCGTGCCGCCTGAGCGACCGCGCCGGCGGCTGCGCCCGCCTTCTCGACCTGTTCGCGACCGGCCTTCGTGGCGTGGCGTAGCGCCTCGTCGCGCGCTTCGCCCATCAGCCGGTCCTCGGTTTCGCTCGGCGGCAAAGCCGCGCCGAGCGCCGCGCCGAGCGCCAGGCCGAGCGCACCGAGCACCAGCGGCTGCTCGTCGAGGGTACGAAGCACGCCGTGGCGGGCGCGGCGTCCGTAGTGGCCGGCCCGGGCGCGCACGTCCTGCGCGCGACGCGCCGCCTTGGCGCCGGCATGCGCGACGCCTTCGCGAGCGCGCGCGGCAGCGCTTCCCACCTGATCGCCTAGCTCGCCGAGCTTGTCCTGCACGGCTTGGCTCGTCTCGCGCAGATCGTCGCCAAGGCCGCCGCGCTCATCGCCATAGCCGCTTTCCGACAGGTCTGCGCCGGAATGCCTGTAGGCCGTGCTCTCTTCGGCCAGGCCGACATAGCGGTCATCCTCGAACGCGTCCGGATCGTCGTCCCAGTACGGCGTTGCGAGCCGGCCTCCTGGGTGCCCGGAGCGTTGGCCGCCGAGCATCATCCAGGCCAGCCCGACGCCGACCAGTGCCAGCGGAATCGGGTTCTGGGTGATCGAATCGCCGAGGTTGCGGGCGAAGTCCACGCCGCGGCCTTCGCGGAAGTAGCCGACGGCCTGGTCGAGCAACTGGCCCGGCGACAGTCGAGCCTGGATCGCATCGAGGGTCTGCTCGACTTCAGCGCGCGACTGTTGAACCTCGCGCTCGATCTCGGCCGCCGACTTCGAGCCGGGATCCGTGCCGCCTGCGCGTGCGTTCATCGTACCTGCTCCTTTGCGACCTGGGCATCACGCTTCAGGGAATCCGCCGTGCGGGTCGGCGCGAGATCGCTCGCTTTCAGATCGCTGCTGCCTTTATGGACCAGGACATAGGCGATCACCGCGACGACGACGCCGACGATCAGGGAAGCCCATCCGGCCGGGAGGCCCGCCTCCGTGAGGCCTATGATCAAAGCCTGCAGGAGCACGATCAAGGCTGCGAGCGCCAGGATTGCGCCGGCCGCGATCGAGCCCAGCGCGACACCCACCTGGTTGACCTTCTCCGAGGTCTCGGCCCGGACGAGTTGAATCTCCTTACGGAACAGGGTCGTGATACTGTTGCTCAGATCGGCGAACAGGTCCTTTAAGGATCGATCATCCGCCTGCATCATCGCACTTCTCCTTGATCGGGGCGGGCCGAGCCGGCGGGGCTGCGGCGCCGCTCGGCGGAACTTCGCATGAAGCGGGCCAGCCCGAAGCCGGCGGCGACGGCGCCGCCGAGGAATGCCACGGGCTGGCGGCGCGCGAAGTCCTCGACGGTGCCGATCAACTCGTCGACGTCGCGCGTGCGCATCGTGCCGGATGCCCGGTCGAGACCATCGGCTGCCTGGCCGACGTATGATGCCGCCATCTCCTGGCCCCGGCTGCGCAGATCGTCGGACGCTGTCCTGAGCGCCTGGGCCCAGCCGCCCATCTGCTGCGCTGCCGCGTCCTTCTGCCGGTCGGCCGTCGAGTGGACCTGCTCCTTCACCTGGTCCGCCATTGCACGCGCATCCCGTGTCACCTGCTCGACGGTGTCGCGCGCCTGCCGCGTCGCTGCGCGGGCCTGATCCGCCGCCGACTGCGCCAGATCATCGTCGGCAGCCTGACTGTGCTCCGCATTGGGTCGAACATCTCGGCCGAGCTGATCGGACCGACTGCCATGGGGGTCGCTCATCGCCAATCTCCATCAATCTCTAAACTCAGGCTCGAGAAGGGCTTCGCCATCAGCCGAGCCCCAGAAACGAGAGGATTGCCAGGACCACGACGACCACGCCGATGATGTAGAAGATACTGTGCATGCCTCGCACTCCTCCGGCTATCCGCCGCACTTCCTGCGACGCTCCGACGCGTCGGTCAGCCAGTAACGGCAGGGGCAGCCTTTCGTTCCCGCTCGTTGGTAGCGTCGCGCAGCGGTAGCTTCTCGCGTGGGCGGCAAGAACGGACCGGCAGACCACGGTCACGACGGCTCGCCGCCTCGCAGTCCTTGCGAGCCGGCCGGCCGGATGCCAAGCTGGCCGGCCAAGCACCGGGAGACAGCCGTCATGACCAAGGTCCTGCTCATCACCGGCGGCTCGCGCGGCATCGGCGCCGCAACCGCGCGGCTCGCCGCGCACGACGGTTGGGCGGTCGCGATCAACTATCGCGAGGCGAAGGACCAGGCCGAAACGCTCGCCGCCGCGATCGAGCGGGACGGCGGCCGGGCGATCGCGATCCAGGCTGACGTCGCCGCGCAGGACCAGGTCGAAGCGATGTTCCGCGCGGTCGACGGCTTCGGGCCGCTCGCCGCCCTGGTCAACAGCGCCGGCATCTCGCTCGTCGCGCCGACCGCCGAGCTGGAGCAGCGTGCGCTGGAGCGGCTGCTCGCGATCAACGTGATCGGCACCATGCTGTGCTGCCGCGAGGCGGTGCGGCGCATGTCGAGCCGCTTCGGCGGCCAGGGCGGCGCGATCGTCAACGTCTCGTCGATGGCGGCGACGATCGGCGGTCGGCCGGGCCGCACCGCCTATGCCGCGAGCAAGGGCGCGGTCGACAGCTTCACGCGCGGCCTGGCCAAGGAGGTCGCGCGCGAGGGCATCCGCGTCAACGCGCTGCGCCCGGGCATGACCATGACCGACATGACCGATGCCGTGCGGCGCGACCCGGAGCTCTACGCCCGCACCGCGCAGACCATCGCGATGAACCGCTGCGCCGAGCCCGAGGAGATGGCGCGGCCGATCCTCTGGCTGCTCTCGGACCAGGCCTCGTTCATCTCCGGCGCCCTGCTCGACGGCTCCGGCGGCGGCTTCACGGTAGGCCAGGTCTGAATCGCCGCCGTCGGCGCCGGCCAGACGCAGCCGACGTTTCTGCGCCGCATCCTGGTATCCGCCTGGTCGCCCGACGATTTCGATCCCGGCAAGCGCTCGTCAGCGACCCGGCGGTTGCATCTGGGAAACGAAGCGGACGATGGTCTCGACGACGTTGCGCCGCAAGCGCACGAGCTGCGCCGCAGCGCCGAAATCGCGCCCGAAAATCATCGAGAACGTCGCCCTGTTGGAGACATTGAAGAAGCACAGCGCACTGACCTGCCAATGCAGCTCGACCGGATCGATGCCGGGGCGGAACACGCCCTCTTCCCGGCCGCGCGCGTAGATCCGGGAGATGTGGTCGATCGCCGTGGTGTTCAGTTCCCGGATCGCTGGCGAGCGAGCCAGATACTGCCCGCGGTGAATGTTCTCGATCATCACCATGCGAATGAACTCCTCGTGCTGATGGTGATGATCGAAGGTGAACTCGACGAGGCGGCTCAGCGCCTCGACCGGCGGCAGCCCCTCGATGTCGAGCTTCGCTTCGCCGTCGCGCACGAGCCGGTAGGCGTTCTCCAGGGCACTGACATAGAGGCCCTCCTTGTCGCCGAATTAGTAGTAGATCATGCGCTTGCTGGAGCGCGTGCGCGCCGCGATCTCGTCGACCCGAGCGCCGGCGAGCCCGTTCCGGGCGAACTCCTCCGATGCGATCTTGAGGATGTCGCGGCGTGTGCCGTCGGGATCCTGCGCCCGGGTCGGCGCGCCGGCAGGCTTGCGCCGCGGCCTGCTTCTCTCACCGGTCATGTCGCCATCCGAGCATCGCCGAGAGCATCGTTGACCAAATTAACCAGATCGTACATTTTTGTCACGGTCGAGCCACCGCCCGGCGGCGACCGGGCGAAGAGCGGTGCCGCCGCCGCGGGCCCGCAAGGGAGGATTGGCGTGCGCACATCTGGCAGCGGCGTCATCAACGCGCTGCAACGGCTGGCCGTGACGGCGCTCGACGATCCGGGCGCGCTCGCGGATTCGATCGTCATCGGCCTGATCGGCCGCGGCATCCGTGCGTCGCGCTCGCCGATCATGCATGAGCGGGAGGCGGCGCGGCTGGGCATGCGTTGTGCCTACGTGCTCGTCGACTTCGACCAGCTGGGCTTGCCCGACGCGGCGCTCGGCGAGGTCGTGGCGGGCCTGGAGCGGCTCGGCTTCGCCGGCTTCAACGTCACCCACCCCTTCAAGCAGACCGTGATCCCCCACCTGACGCGGCTGTCCG
>DASUGG010000257.1:0-17941 GCA_036274135.1 Geminicoccaceae bacterium | reverse complement strand
GGATCGCCGCGCGACTCGCCGACGCCGTGCTGTTCGTCGTGCGCTGGGGCAAGACCAACGACGAGGTGGCGGTCAATGGCATCGACGCGCTGCTCGAGAGCCGCACCGTGGTCGCCGGCGCGGTGCTGACCCAGGTCGATGTGCGCAACCACACCAAGCGGGCCTACGGCGACGCGCTGCAATATTACGGCAAGTACGAAAAGTACTACATCAACTGAGCGCTACGGTCCGGGCCTCGGCCGCTCGGACCACGCTGCACGATGAAGGCGCGCCCCGGGGGCGCGCCTTTTTCGTTGGCCCTCGACAGGCCCGCCTGCAGCCTCTCCGCGGGTGCAGACAGTCCAGGTGGGTTCGCCCGGCCCGTCCGACAGCGCCCGGCCTGGCGCCGGCCCCGGAGGCATCCCGCAGCAACACGAGCCTGGATCACCTCCGACGCGGCCGGCATGGCCCCTGCGTGCCTCGTCCGCCGGATCATGGCCTTGCGGCGGGCGCCGCGGGCACGGGAGCCGGCCAGGCGCAACACAGCTTCGGGGTTGCACGGCCCCTCGATCCCAGCGCCACCGTAGCATGAGGGCCGGCCTGGTGCCGCAGGGCCGTGGCGTTCGCCGACGCCCCTGCGCGAGCACTACCTCGCCTGAGGGCTCTCGACGATCACGGCGCGCTCGCGGACGTGCGCGCCGATCAGCGTAGACGTCGGCTGCCGCGATCACCCGGCGGATCCGGCGATGGGGGGTGGTCTCGGACTCGAGGACCGCCGTTCCTGGCACGTGCCGGTACCGAGGGTGGCTCCGGCGAGCGTTCGTGAAGCCATCGCAGCAGCGGCGGGAAAAGGCCGCCAGCGACCGGAGGTCAGGCAGGGCGCGCGCGACGACCGACGTGCACGTGGACAGCCGCAGCAGCGCTGCCGGAAGCGCCGACGGTGGGATGAGCTCGCCAGGCTCGAAGGCCTCGGTCCCCCGGCATCTGCCGGGCCGAGGGAGCGGCCGGCGAGCGCTCGTAAAGAGGAAGAGGCCCCCGCAGAGCGACCGGGGATGAAGCCGGGTTGCCGCGCCGCCGTGCCTGGCGCGGGGCGCTTACCCGGCGTGGGCGAGCGCTGGCTGGCCGGCCTCGGCGAACACGGCCGCGACGGCGTCTGCCGTGCGCGCCATGGCGACGTCGTCGAAGGTCGGATCGACCAGGAACATCAGCGCCGTCTCGCCCAGCTCCCTGGCCACCGGCAGGCGCCGGGCCGGCACCATGTCGGTCAGCGCGAACGCCTTCTCGCGATAGATCTCGGAGCAGGAGCCGCTAAAGCAGGAGATGCCACGGGCCGTGATTGCGGCCAGCAGCCGGTCGCGGTCCCAGCCCTTGGCGAGGAGCTCCGGGCGCACGAAGGTGTAGTACTTGTAGTAGGCGTGGCCGGCATGGTTCGGCGGCCGCGTCACCCGCAGCGCCCGGATGGTCTGCAGCCGGTCGGTCAGGATCGCGGCATTGCGCCGGCGGTGCTCGACCCAGCCCGGCAGACGGCGCAGCTGCACCCGGCCGATCGCCGCCTGCAGCTCGGTCATCCGCCAGTTCGTGCCGAAGCTCTCGTGCAGCCAGCGGAAGCCCGGCGGATGCGCCCGCTCGTAGACCGCCTCGAAGCTCTTGCCGTGGTCCTTGTAGGACCACGCCCGCGACCACAGCGTCCGGTCGTCGGTGACCAGCATGCCGCCTTCGCCGGCCGTGGTGATGATCTTGTCCTGGCAGAAGGAGAACGCGGCGACGTCGCCGAGCGCGCCGACCGGGCGGCCGCGATAGGTCGCGCCGTGCGCCTGCGCGCAGTCCTCGATCAGCTTCAGGCCGTGCTCGCGGCACAGCGCCGCGATCGGCTCCATGTCGCAGGGCCAGCCGGCCAGATGGACGGCGATGACGGCGCGGGTGCGCGGCGAGAGCACCGCCCGGATGGTCTCGGCGGTGATGTTCTGGCTGTCGGGATCGACGTCGGCGAACACCGGCCTGGCGCCGCAGGTGACCACGCAGCTGGCGCTCGCCATGAAGCTGCGCGGCGTCACCACGACCTCGTCGCCCGGGCCGATGTCGAGGCAGCGCAGGGCGAGCTCGAGCGCCACCGTGCCGTTGGCGAGCGCGATGCCGTAGCGGCAGCCGACCGCGGCGGCGAACTCGGCCTCGAAGGCCCGCCCTTCCTCGCCGGTCCAGTAGTTGATCTTGCCCGAACGCAGGACCGCCGTCGCCACCGCGATCTGCTCGTCGTCGAACACCGGCCAGCCCGTCATCTCAGCGCCTCGTCCAGGGTCGTGATCGTCCGACATCTAGACGCCGCAGCTTTCACGAGGGTTAACGCGGCCGTCGCGACCGCCGGCAGGCTCCGCCGGCCGAGAAGGGCGCTCAGCGCAGGCCCATCGCCTCGAGCATGACGGCGTTGACCCGGTGGACGTCGAAGCGCTGCTCGGCGAGCGCGCGGCTGCGCTCGCCCATCGCGACCGCGAGCGCCGGCTGCGCGATGAAGCGGCGCATCGCCGCCGCGAGCGCGCCGGCATCGCGCGGCGGCACCAGGAAGCCGTTCTCGCCCTCGACGACGGTCTCGCGACAGCCGGGCGCATCCGTCGTCACGATCGCCCGGCCGGTCGCCATGGCCTCGAGCACGGTGCGCGGCATGCCCTCGCGATAGGAGGGCAGCACATAGACCATGCAGGCGCGCAGATGCGGCCGCACGTCGGCCGCCTCGCCGAGATACTCGATCGCGCCCTCGCGCCGCCAGCCCTCGAGCATGTCGGCGCTGAGCCCGGCGGGATTGGGGTCCATGGGGCCGAGCAGGCGGAAGCGCGCCTGCGGATGCTCGGCGCGCAGCCGCCTCGCCGCCTCGACATATTCGACGATGCCCTTGTCGCGCAGCAGGCGGGCGATGAGCAGGAAGGTCGGCGGCTCCGGCGCCGCGGGCGCGAAGCCGTAATGCGCCGTGTCGACGCCGGAGCCCTCGACCCGGACCAGCCGCTTGCCCGCCGCGACGATGCGGGTGCGGCGGAACTCCTCGAGGTCGTCGCGGTTCTGGAACAGGATCGCTTCGCAGCCGGCCAGGCTGGCGCGATAGAGGCGCGTCGTCATCTGGCGCAGAATGCGGCGCTTCAGCTCGCGGCCCTCGATGAAGGCGTAACCCAGGCCCGTGATCATCGCGAAGATGTGCGGCACGCCGGCGAGCCGCGCCGCGCCGGCGCCGTAGATCACCGCCTTGGCCGTATAGGCGAGCACGAGGTCCGGCCGCAGCTGCCGGAACAGCCGCCGCAGGCTCAGCAGGCTCGCGAGATCGGCGAGCGGGTTCGTGCCCGAGCGGTCGACCTCGACCGGCAGGTAGCGTGCGCCGCGGGCGCGCAGCGCCTCGGCGACCTCCGGATGGGCGCCGGGAGCGCAGGCGATCACCTCGTGCCCCGCGGCCGCCATGGCGGCGATCAGGTCGCCGCGGAAGCTGATCAGGGCCGGCGCGTAGCCGCCGATCACCACGATTCGCCTGGCTGCGAGCCCAGCCTCGGGCTTACGGCCGTCCGCGCCGGCGCGCCGGCCAGCGCGCCCTTCGGCGGCGGCGATCGGCGGCGGAACGGTTACGGTGTCGAGCAGCGAAGCGGCCACGGCGCGCACCCTCTTGATCGACCACCCCGACGACCGCTGCGGGGCGCGTCACCGCTTCTCTAGAGGGCATCCCTGAGCCTGGGGTTAACGGACCGGCCAAGCAGCCGGCGCGCGCTATCCGGGTACGCGGCTGCGGTCCTGGCGCAGCATCGAGCGCTTGAAGCCCTTCACCAGCGCCACCAGGCGCGGATCGATCAGCAGCAGCGGCTCGAGCAGGAGGTACTGCGTCCGCTCGCGAAAGCGCAGCGAGAGCAGCAGGTTGCGATAGCAGCGCAGGCGCTCGGGCAGGCTCTCGACGCGGCGCTGCACCGAGCGCAGGGACTTGCCGTAGAGGATCCAGGTCCTGAGCATGCGCCAGCCGGCGAGCTTGCCGCGCCTGGCCTTCTCGGGCGTGTACCAGGCGAGCTCCGACGACGGGTAGCGGTGCTGGCGCTTGAACCGGCGCGGGTGCTCGCGGTTCAGGAACAGCAGCTCCGGTACGAGCGCGAAGCGTCCCATCAAGGCGAGCTCGATCAGCAGCGTGCGGTCGCCGCCGAGATGGTAGCCGATCAGCTTGGTGCGGCGCAGCACGTCCGACCTGATCACACCGAAGACCTCCTGGCAGTCGTGCGGCCGGAGGCGGGCAGCAAAGCGGACCGATGGCTTGGGGCTGTCGGTGCCGAATTCGGTGTGATCGTATTCCTCCAGGCAGTCGCCCTGGTCGTTGATGATCTTGACCAGCGACTGGCAGAGCACCGCATCGGGGGTCCGGTCGAGCACGGCGACGCACCGCTCGAGATAGGCCGGCTCCAGCAGGTCGTCGTGCGCCGCCCATTTGAAGTAGCCGCCGTGGGCGAGCTCGAAGGTGCGGTTGAAGTTGGCCGTGGCGCCGATGTTCTGCGGCTGCCGGTAATATCGGACGCGCGGGTCGCTTGCCGCATAGCGCTGGCAGATCGCCTCGGTCGCGTCGGTGGAGGCGTTGTCGCAGATGATCAGCTCGAAATCCTCGAAGGTCTGGGCGAGGATCGAGGCGATCGCGCCGCCGAGATAGTGCTCGCCGTTGTAAACCGGCAACCCGATGCTGACCCTGGGATTCGAGGTGCGCATGAACCAGTCCGCCGTGTGGTCGGTCGACGGCGCCGCCGTTGCGCCGCGCCGTGCAGCGTTAACAGCTAGTTCATACCGGATTGGCCGTGCTGCGGCGGAGAGGGTCGGCGGCCGGGCGTAGCGGGATATATAGGAATAGAGGCGCCGGCATGCGCGCCGACGCCTCACGCGGCCGCAGACGGGCGCTCAGGCGCCGAACTTGGCGAGCCGTCCGGCGTGCGCCAGGGCGAGCGGCATCAGATACTTCGCCTCGATCTGGCCGAGGCCGCCGCGCAGGCAGGCGCCCTCGCCGAACGTCGTCTCGGCGTCCGGCCGGCAGCTCTTGGCGGCCAGCAGGACCGGCACCGGATGCCAGCTGTGGCTGCGCAGGGCCGCGGGCGTGCTGTGGTCGCCGGTCACGATCAGCACGTCGGGCCCGAGGTCCATGATCGCCGGGATCGCCTTGTCGAGCTCCTCGATGCAGGCGACCTTACGGTCGAAGTCGCCGTCCTCGCCAGCGGCATCTGGGCTCTTGTAATGGACGAAGAAGAAGTCGGCATCGTCCCAATGCCGGCGCAGCGCCTCGATCTGGCCCGTGAGGTCGGTGCCCGGCCGGTAGATGGTCATGCCGACCAGGCGCGCCAGGCCGCGATACATCGGATAGACCGCGATCGCCCCGGCGCGCAGCCGGTAGACCTCCTCGAACTGGGGGATTGCCGGCCGCTTGGCGACGCCGCGCAAGGTGACCATGTTCGCCGGCCGGCGCTCCTTGAGGATCTCCGCCGCCTGCCTGATGAAGCTCTCGAGGATGGCGGCGGTGCGCTGCGAGGCGGGATCGCTGCCCTGCGGCTTATGGGGCGCGACGCCGGTCATGCCCGGATCGGTGTCGTCGATCGCCTCGCCGAGGCCCGGGGCGCGGACCACCAGCACGAAGCGGTAGTCCCGGACCGGCTCGACGAAGATCTTTGCGCCCTCGATCCGCACGGCGCGCAGCTCCTCGACCAGCTCGCGGCCGAGCTCGCTGCTGATCCGGCCGGCGCGGCGATCGGTGATGTTGCCGGCGGCGTCGACGGTGCAGAAATTGCCGCGCGCAGCCACGTCGTCCGCGCCGACGTCGAAATCGATGCCGAGCGCCTCGAGCACGCCGCGGCCGATCGTGTAGGCGCGGGGGTCGTAGCCGAACAGGCCGAGATGGCCGGGGCCGCTGCCCGGCGCGATGCCGGGGGCCACCGGAATGGACAGGCCGCAGACATGGCGGGCCACCAGGGCGTCGAGATGCGGCGTCGCGGCCGCCTCGAGCTCGGTCGGCCCGCCGGGCTCGCGCGGCAGCCCGCCCAGCCCGTCGGCGACCAGCAGGACGATCTTCGAGCGGCTCTCGATCGCCAGCTCGCGCATCAGGTCGAACATCTGCTCCTCCGCTTCGCCCAGGGGTCCGCCGGGCGGCGAGTCATAGCGCCGTGGCGGTGGCTGCCGCAAGGCGGCGGGCAGCCTCCCGTGTCCCGGCAGACGAGGCTAGAGATATCGCTGGCGAACCGCCGTCTTGACGCTGTCGAGCAGCACGGCGAGCAGCATCAGGCCGCCGCGGATCACCTGCATGTAGTAGGGCTCGATGCCCATCACGTTGATCCCGGTGTCGATCGCGCTGAGCAGCAGCACGCCGGCGAACACGCCGGACAGCCCGCCAATGCCGCCGCGCAGGCTGACGCCGCCGATGACCACCGCGGCGAAGGCCTCGAACAGCATGCCGAGGCCGAGATTGGGGGTGGCGCCGTTGGTGCGCGCCGCCAGCAGCCAGCCCGCGAGCGCCGCCAGCACGCCCGACAGGATGAAGGCGGTGTAGAGCACGCGGTTGACGTCGATGCCGGCGCGAAACGGCGCGACCACGTTGCCGCCGACGAGATAGACGTAGCGGCCGAACCGGGTGCGGGCCAGCAGGATGCCGAACAGCACGTAGGCGGCCACCAGGATCAGCACCAGCAGCGGCAGGCCGAGCAGCTCGGTCGTGGCGACGGCGCGGAAGCTTTCGGGCAGGCCATACATCGAGCGCCCGCCGGTCAGCACCAGGCCAAAGCCGCGGATCGCGATGTAGGTCGCCAGCGTGACGATGAAGGCGTTGATGCGAAAGCGGATCACCAGCACGCCGTTGAACGCGCCGGCGAGCGCGCCGAAGCCGAGCGCGATCAGCAGCGTCAGCCAGGGCGCCACCTCCAGCCCGGAGGCCGAGCCGCGGCTCGCAGCCAGCCATGCCGCCAGCATGGCGCTGAACGCCATCACCGACTCGACCGAGAGGTCCATGTGTCCAGCGATGATGCAGAACGACAGGCCGATCGCGATGATGCCGACGAAGGTCGCGTGCTGCAGGATGTTGATGAAGATGCCGATCTGGAAGAAGCCGTCGATGGTCAGCGACAGCAGGATCAGGATCACGGCGAGGATCAGCCATACCAGGTGATCGAGCAGCGCGTTCAGCAACGCGGCACGGCTCGGCGCCAGCGTCGGTATGCTGCCGGTGCGGGCCGCCATGCGGCTTCTCCCCTGCTTGGGCCCCTCGCGCGGGCCTGCGAGCCCGCTCCAGGCTTAGAGAGCGCCGCGGCGATTCACAAGTGGCGCTGGCACGCCGATCGTCGATGCGTCGTGGCCCGCATCGTGCGCGACCAGGGGCACGCCCGCGTCTCGAGTTGCGCAGACGCAACGCGGCGGCCTGCCCGGACCGCCGCGCCACGGGAGGAAGGAATCGCGGGGGGGGTCACTTCTTCTCGCGGAAGTTCTCGTGACAGGCGCCGCAGGCTTCCTTGCCGACCATGCCGACCTGCTGACCGATCGCCGCCATGTCGCCGCTCTGTGCCACCTCGGCGAGCTTCGCGGTCTCTTCCTGAAAGCGCATCGCGATCTGCTCGAAGTCGCCCCATTTTTCCCAGATCACCGGCAGGGCCGCGGTCTTGACAGCGGCGTCCGCGCCCATCGCCGTGCCTTCCGGAAACAGCTGCTGCAGGTTGGCGCTCAGCATCTTGCCCATCTCCGCCAGGGCGGTGGCGTTTCCCGCGATCTCGTCGGTGAGGCTGACCTCGCCCTTCACCACGGCGGCGATCATGCCGAGATGGGCGCTGTTTGCCTTCATGAAGTTCTGACGGTACTTGACCAGATTGGCAGGCTCGTCCGCGGCGAAGGCCAGCGTGCTGCCGACGGCGATCAGCACGAGTGCCAGTCCGGCGGCGAGATTCCTGATGGGCAGCAACATGTGTCAGATCCTCCCTGATGTCTGGCCGCGATGGTTGCAGAGATCGCCCGACTTGGAAACTGTTCTAAAGTCCGGCGCGCTCGCGCGGCCGGCACGGCCGTGGGCGCTGCCGGGCGCGGCGAATCGCGGCGGATCGCTTGCCGTCCGCGGAAAAGAGCGGCAAGTAGCCGGCGGGACGGTGCGCATCGGCCGATTCCCTCACGAAAGGATCACGCACTGGTGATTCCCGATCGGACCTTGACCCGGCGCCTCCTGATGGGGTTGGCGACGGGGATGCTCGTCCTGGCCGGTGGGCACGGCGATGCCGGGTCCGCCACGCTCGCACCGGTCACGCCGGGACCTGGCCGGGAGGTGGTGGCGTTCGACCGGTTCGTGGCGGCGAGCGGGCCGCTCTGCCTGCAGCGGCCGGCGGCGGCCTGCGTCGACGCCGGCTGGGTCTTCGCCGACCGCGACGCCGACCAGGGCCTCTCGGTGGCCGAGCTGCAGCGGCTGCGCGACGACGTGCGCGCCTGGGCGCTCTGGCGCGCCGACGACCTCTATGCCCCCGAGCGCTCGCTGCTGGTCCTGGGCCTGCTGCTGGTCGACGGTGTGGGGGTCGAGCGCCTGCACGCGCTGTACGATGCGGACGGCGACGGGCTGATCGACCGCGCCGAGCTGCTCGCGGACGTGCATCTCGATGCACGGCCGCTCGGGGAGGTCCTGCTTGACCCCGAGGCGGTCGACCGCGCCGCGATCGCGGCCCGCCTCGGCCTGCCGCCGGGGCTGCTGGAGCGCCTGCAGCCCTAGCGGCGGCCCGCGCTCACGGCGTGAGCGGTGGGCCGATGAACGCGTGGCCGTGGCTCGCGGCCATCTCCATCAGCTGCTGCATGTCCTGGGGAATCCGGAAGCCCTTGGTTTCGACCTCGGCCATGAAGTCGTCCAGACCGCCGGGCACCACGGTCGTCAGCATGCGGCCCGGGCCCGGCCCGAGGCAGAGAAAGGCGTGCGGCATGCCCTTGGGCACCATCGCCACGCCGCCCGGGTCGAGGTCGTAGGTGCGGCCGTCGCACCAGACGCGGTAGCGCCCCTCCAGGATCTGGAACGCCTCGTCGACATAGTGGTGGATGTGGCGGGGCGGCCCGCAACGCGGCGGCGACTCCTCCTCCCAGATCGCGAAATCGCCGCCGGTGTCCATCGATCCGATGCGGACCGTGAGGACGACGCCGAACACATGGATCTTGCGGCCTTCGTCCGGCCGCCTGGCAATCTCCTGAAGCGCTCGCTGCAATGCACGTCTCCCGCCAGCTGTTTCGCGTATCTGAGCCTCCTTATACGTCGTCGGCGGCGCTGCCCAAAGGCGTAGGCGGCGCCGGAGCCCCGGCGTGCTCCGGACGCTGCACCTGCTGTCGCCCTATCGGTGCCCGACCCGCCCGTCGAAGGCCGCGACCGGCTGGCCGGCGGCTGCGGGCTCGATGCGGCCGTTGTGCAGCCGCAGGATCGCATCGGCGCGCCGCGCCAACTCCAGATTGTGGGTCGCGACGAGCAGTGCCACGCGGGTCTCGCGCACGGTCGCGAGCAGCGCCGCGAACACCCGGTCCGCGGTCTCCTCGTCGAGATTGCCGGTGGGCTCGTCGGCCAGCAGCACGGCCGGCCAGTTCGCCATCGCCCGGGCGATCGCGACGCGCTGTTGCTCGCCGCCGGAAAGCCTGGCCGGGCGATGCGTCGTACGCTCGCCGACCCCGAGAACGTCCAGCAGCTCGTAGGCGCGCTGGGCGGCGTCGCGGCGGCTGTGGCCGGCCAGCATGTGCGGCAGCATGACGTTCTCGAGCGCGCTGAACTCGGGCAGCAGGTGGTGGAACTGGTAGACGAAGCCCAGGGCGTCGCGCCGGCGCCGGGTGCGCTCGGCATCGGACAGCGCGTTGCACGGCTGGCCGTGCAGAAAAACTTCGCCGTCGTCCGGCAGCTCGAGCAGGCCGGCGATCTGCAGGAGCGTCGACTTGCCCGAGCCCGAGGGGCCGACCAGCGCGATCGCCTGGCCCGCCGCCAGCGCCAGATCGGCGCCGCGCAGCACCTCGAGCCAGGCATCGCCCTGGCGGAAGCGCCGCCCGATCGCCGCCAGCCGCAGCGCGGCCTCAGCCACCGGCGCGCTCAGTCATGCGGATCACTCATAGCGCAGCGCCTCGACCGGATCGAGCCGCGCCGCCCGCCAGGACGGGTACAGCGTCGCGAGCAGCGACAGCGCCAGGCTCATCAGCACCACGCTCAGCACGTCGTCGGTCTCGATCCGGGCCGGGAGGTGCGACAGGAAATAGATCTCCGCGGCGAACAGGTCGGTGCCGGTCAGGCCCTGCAGCCACTGCCGGATGGTCTCGATGTTGGCGGCGAAGGCCAGGCCCAGCAGGAATCCGGCGAAGGTGCCGACGACGCCGATCGCGGCGCCGCTCATGAAGAACACGCGCATGATCGCGCCGCGCGTGGCGCCGACCGTGCGCAGGATCGCGATGTCGCGGCTCTTGTCCTTCACCAGCATGATCATGCCGGAGATGATGTTGAACGCGGCGACCATGATGATCAGGCTGAGGATCAGGAACATCACGTTGCGCTCCACCTTGAGCGCCGTGAAGAACTGCGCGTTGGCCTGCTGCCAGTCGACGATGCGGCCGAGCTGGCCGACGATCGGGGTAAGCTCGCGGCGATACGCCCAGACCTGATCGGGGTTCTCGACCATGATCTCGATCTCGCTCGCGCGGTCCTCGAGCTGGAAGTAGAGCTGCGCCTCCTCGAGCGGCATGAAGATGAAGCTGTTGTCGTACTCGAACATGCCGACCTCGAAGATCGCGCCGATCTCGTAGCTCTTGATGCGCGGCATGGTGCCGAAGGCGGTGGCGGTGCCCTTGGGCGAGATCAGGGTGAGACGGTCGCCGAGATTGAGGCCCATGCGATAGGCCATGCGCGAGCCGATCGCGATCTGATCGTCGCCGAGCGTCTCGAGGGAGCCGGCGCGGACGCCATTCGCAATGGTCTTGCGGGCCGCGAGGTCGGCCGGGCGCATGCCGCGCACCAGCGCGCCCGAGGCAACGCCGTTGGCGCTCACCATGACCTGGCCGGCGGCGATCGGGGTGACCGAGACGACGCCGTCGGCCTCGCCGAGGCGCTGCGCCAGCCGGTCGAAATCGGCGATCCCTTCCGGACCGGCCTGCACCGTGATATGGCCGTTCAGCCCCAGCACGCGGCCCAGCAGCTCCGCCCGGAAGCCGCTCATCACGGCGAGCACGACGATCAGCGTGCCGACGCCCAGCGCGATGCCAAGCAGCGAGAACAGGGCGATCACCGAGATGAAGCCCTCCTCGCGGCGCGGCCGCAGGTAGCGGCCCGCGATCAGACGCTCGACCGGGCCGAACATCAGCTGCCTGTCCTCAGCGGCATCGCGGCAGGCGCATCAGGCGGTCAGCCGCCGGATCAGCGCCTCGGGCGACAGCTCGGTCCGCTCGCCGCCGGCGCGGCGCTTCAGCTCGACCACCCCCTGCCTGACGCCGCGCGGCCCGACCACGACCTGCCAGGGCAGGCCGATCAGATCCATCGCCGCGAACTTGGCGCCGGCGCTCTCGTCGCGGTCGTCCACCAGGGGCTCGATTCCGGCGCGCGCGAGCTTCGCCTCGAGGTCGGCGACCAGCGCCGCGCAGGCGTCGTCGGCGGGGCGCAGGTTGATCAGGCCGACCTGGTAGGGCGCGACCGGCTCGGGCCAGACAATGCCAGCATCGTCATGGTAGACCTCGATCAGCGCGCCGACCAGGCGCGACACGCCGATGCCGTATGAGCCCATCTCGACCGGCACCTCCTGGCCGTCCGGCCCCGTGACGACGGCGCCCATCGGCTTGGAGTACTTCGTGCCGAAGTAGAAGATCTGGCCGACCTCGATGCCGCGGCCGGAGCGCAGCCGCTCCGGCGGCACCGGACACGCTGCGGCGTCGTGCTTCTCGACCGTCGCGGCATAGAGCGCCTTCAGCTCCTCGACGTCGAGGTCGTCGCGCAAAAAATCGATCTCCTCGAAGGCGATGTCGTAGAACACCTCGCTCTCGCCGGTCGCCGCCAGCACCTGGAACTCGTGGCTCATGTCGCCGCCGATCGCGCCGGTCGCGGCGCGCATCGGGATCGCGGTCAGGCCCATGCGCCGGAACGTTTTCAGGTACGCCACGAACATGTTGTCGTACGAGCGCCTGGCGCCCGCGAAATCCAGATCGAACGAGTAGTTGTCCTTCATGAAGAACTCGCGGCCGCGCATGACGCCGAACCGCGGCCGGATCTCGTCGCGGAATTTCCATTGGATCTGGTACAGGTTGACCGGCAGGTCGCGATAGCTTTTGACGCTGCGGCGAAAGATGTCGGTCACGACCTCCTCGTGCGTCGGGCCGTACAGCATCGCCCGGTCGTGCCGGTCGGTGATGCGCAGCATCTCCTTGCCGTAGTCGTCGTAGCGGCCGCTCTCCTGCCACAGCTCGGCCGGCTGGATCGCCGGCATCAGCACCTCGAGGCAGCCGGCCGCGTCCATCTCCTCGCGCACGATCCGCTCGACCCGGTGCAGCACGCGCAGCCCGAGCGGCAGCCAGCTGTAGATCCCGGCCGAGCTCTGGCGGATCATCCCGGCGCGCAGCATCAGCTGGTGCGAGACGATCTGCGCCTCGGCCGGCGTCTCCTTGAGCAGAGGCAGAAAGTAGCGTGACAGCCGCATGGGTCCTCAACCCTGGTGAAAGCGGCGCCAATCTAGGGGCATCGTCCCGGCGAGGCAATCACGGCGGCCTCAGTAGTCCAGAACCTCGACGTGCCCCTGCCGGCCATAGGCGAGGATGCGCCGGTCAACCGTCACCACCGGCGCGTCCAGCAGCCGCGCCATCGCCACGATCACCCGATCCGCCGGATCCTTGTGGAACGGCTCGGGCAGCTCGTAGGCAGCGAGCGCCATGTCGGCGGTGACGAAGACCTCGGTAAAGCGGTGCCGGTCGATCGCCCGCGCGTACCACTGGCGCGCCGTGGCGTGGCCCTCGAGCCTGAGCTTGCCCGCAGCCCATTTCTGGCCGATCTCGAGCGCGACGATCGCCGGCACCAGCGCCATGCCGACGCGGCGCGCCGCGTCGATCCGCTGCACGGCCGCGCTGCCCATCCGCGTGCCGGCCGCGAACGCGAGCAGCGCGCAGGTGTCGAGGACCAGCTGCATCAGTCCTCGAGCATCTCCCAGCCTTCCATCGGTTCGGTGGGATCGCCCAGGACCTCGATCGTCCCCTTCATGGAGCCGTAGCGTGCCGGCTCCTGGCCTGGCGCGCGCTCGAGCAGGCAGAAAAGGAGCACGGGATCCACGCCCGAGGCGTCGCCGAGCGCCCGCAGCAGTCCGAGGCTGGGCGGTGCATGGCCGTTCAGCACGTTCGAGAGGTGCTTGCGCGAGACGCCGAGCCTGGTGGCGAGCGCGGTCACGCTGAGGCCCCGCGCCCGCATCGCGCGCCGCACGAGATCGCGGCCCACGGGCAACAGCACGGGCTTGTCCGCATCGAGCGTGGCGGCCAGCGCAGGCATGAGCGAAGCCTCTTATGTTACCTGGCAGGTTACATAAGCCTGCCGCCGCCCCGGCGCAAGCGCCGCGGACGCAGAGCCGCGAAGCAATCTCCGCGCCGACGCCTCGTGCATCCACCTGCTCTCGCCAAAAGACCTCGAACTAATGTCCTTCTCCGCGAGCACCCTTGCGTTATGGTCCCCGCCCGCGGCACAAGCGTAGCGTCATGGAGCGATCCACACGGGTCGCCTATTCCTAGCCTCGGGCTCATAGGGAGCCAACAAGACGGAGGGTAAGCCGAACGTATCCTGCCAGTTCGTTATCATCGATGGGCTCTTCGTTCGCATCCCCGCCTTCGCCATGATGATGGCGGCGGCAGTAGTCGTTCAATTCGTCCAGGTCATCCACAATCGGATGGAGGGCCTCGGCTTCACCGGCAGCGCGCACAGCCCCGAGGATCTCGCCGAGCGCATCGTTGGTGAAGCGGCCGGGACAGACCCTTCGGCAATAGCCCTCCAATACTGGCCTGATTTGCTGGATCACCTGCCTGATCCCACCATCGTTTGTTGCGTAGTATTGCTGTAGAATGTCGATCGCTGCCGCGTAGCGGCCCCTCACAGCGTCTTCAATGTCCCATTCAGTGATTCGTGTATCCGCTTCCCCCATGCGTAGAAGCTGCAACGCCTTCCGCTCGGCCGGCGGGAGTTTGTCCCACAGGAGCTTCAGGAAGCCGGCATCGTGAGAGAGAACGATCACCTGTCCATAGAGCTGCCCGCACCGCTTGATCTGCTGTGCGGTGTGGTTCCGGCGAAAACTGTCCTGGCTGGTAAATGGGTCGTCCAGTATCACGATCCTTTGGTTACGGTCGGGTTCTCTTTCCAGCTGTGTTAGGAAGAACGCCAATGCCAGAGTGCTGCGGTCACCCGCGCTGAGGGTGTTCTTGAAGCTCGGCTGATCTAGCGGCGTATTCGCATCGCCGAGTTGAACGATCGTCCGGTTGATCAGAATCTGATAGGACGTGCTGGCGATGCGGCCGCGATAGCTGTGAGTGGTCCGGATGATCGTGAACCCTGCATTGAAACGATCAAGGTAAAGATTAATCCGTTGTTCGTAAGCGCCCATGACCTCGAGCGTGTGTTGATCGAGTTCTTGCTTGGTGCGTTCCTTCTGCTGTTCGAGCTCATCTTTTTCCTGCTGGCGATTTAGGAGAGACTGGCAAACAATCGCTGCTTCCACAGAGTGGCGATTCTTGGTGGCGTGCAACCAGTTCAACTCGCCCTGCACAAGCTCGACGTCGGCGCCGCGTGCTTCCTCCTTCTTGGCGTCGATGGCTGTATTCGCAGCGTCGACGGCTTCATTGTACTGCTTGAGAAAATCGCGGAGATCATCATATGCCGCATCCGCCACCGAGAACCGACCGTCAGCCCGCAGAGCTTCAAGGGGTGCGGCCGCCTTGCGCGTGAGAAGTGAAAGCGCTGCCTCCCGCAACGCCGTGAGCGCAGGCCCGGGATGTTCACGGTCTGGCAGGCGCGGCGGCTCGAATTGGCAGTATTGCTCCCAAAACTCGACGGCCCTTTCATTCCGATCGAGCTGGCGCTGGATGGTGCCGATGGCTCTGTCGCTAAATGCTTCGGCAATCTGGTCGGCAAGCCCGGTGATCAGGGCCTTATAAGCGTGATAAGCCTCGCTGAAGTAGGTTTGATACACGTCGATAAGGCTGCAACCAGCGAGGTCCTGGCCACAGAAGGGACATTCGTTCTCGCGAATATGCTCGAGTCCCCTCGCAAGCCACGCTTCTCCGTCGCGCATCTCATGCCGTTGCAGATGTGCAGCTAGACGCTGCTCGACGTCGGCAGATACGCCTTCCAGCGTCCTGCCTAACGTCTCCAAGAATCCCTGGGGCACTTCCGGAAGCTGGATAGCGCTCAAAATGGGGCGGCGTTGCAGCGCGTCGGTTTGCCGCGCGGCCTGGAGTTCGCGCTCCTTATTGGCGATCTTCTGATCGATCTCTGCGTCCTTGGGCAAACCGAGGAAAGCTTCCGAAGTGACGCCCGGCGGTACGTGGCGTTCGACCTGGACCCTCAACTCCCGGATTTCGGTGTTTTTCGCCTGAATCCGACCGTCGATCTCGTCGAGACGCCGGGCCATCGTCACGCCCTGACTGCCTATGATGATGCGAAAGAGGTTCCGGCGTTGCTCGGTGTCGACTGCGTGGCCGGCGTGCACATTCTCAGTGACAAAGCTATCGTCATAGACAGCTATGGGGGGAAGCGTGCGGTCCCAAGCCCCGTTTCGAAATGTGGCAGGCCCGTCGGCCAGCAAGATTCGAACCTCCGGTGCGCCATCTTCGCCAAGGGTCTTTCGCCCCATGATGTAAGCCGGGTCGCCCGACTGCAATGAGCGGAAGATTGCGCAGAGCGTAGTCTTTCCCCGGCCATTTTCTCCAAAAATGAGGTTGTAGATTCGGAAGGTCACGTCTCCGTAAGCCGATGAATTGAGCAGTCGGCCGACATTCTTTACAGAGATCATGCGCTGTATCGGCATTGAACATTCCCAAGGTTATATCATGCAATTGCCCACTGTGTGAAAGCAGCTCGTGGCGCCCAACCTAATTGTTTGGCCAGACACCGACGGCTGGACCCTATTGGATGCTAGTGCATGGCGTCCGCGGACGCCACCCTAGGTTGGGAGGGCTGTAGGTAAGGAGCCGATGGACCAGACGCAGACCTCAGATCCCGGCTGCGGCTGCTTGCGGCCCGGGGACGTTCAAGCCGCTCGCCCCGGGTTACGTGGCGCCCACCTTGTGCGCCGAGCAACAACTGGGCATTCTCTTCGTACCTGTGCGATCGCGACGGCTGCGCTGGAGATGTTCTTGGCCGCGATGGTGCGCTGCGCTCTCTGCCTTGTCCTCGTCGACGCGCCGGCGAGCGCGGACATTCGCGTGTCCCATGTCGACAGCTGGCCCGACAGGATCACCATCGAGAACCGCTCCGGCTGCCCGCTCGGACCGTTCGAGCTCACGATCGACCTCGGCCGCTCCGCGGCCGGTCTCATCTTCGACACGTCCGGAGCAGGCGCCGGTTACGCGGCGTTCGCGCCCCTCGAGATCGTCAGCGGCGCCGAGCAGGTTCTCGGCATGAGTGCGGTAACCGATGGCGATTCCCGGCTGCTGCTGGAGCTGGACTTTCTCGACAGCGGCGCGCGCCTCGCGCTTGCGGTCGACGTCGACGATACCAGCACGGCGAGCGCGGCGGGTCGAACAATCGTCGTAGGCTCGGAGATCGCCGGCGCGGTCGCCGAAGCGCGACTGACCGCCGGCGGCCCCTCCTACCCCGGCGTCTTCGGGCCCGACGGGGTGGCGATCGTGCCGTTGGAGGCCTGCATCTCCTGACCGCGCAAGGGGCCTCGTCCCCAGGCCAGCGCCATGCCTCACCCGTGCCGTCGCCTCGTCTGTATCAACCTCGAAGAACCTTCCTCCCTCCATGCTTCAAACATCCTGCCCGCGCGCCCTGCGGGCGCGCTCTTCGCTGGCGGGCGCACGGATTCCCAGCATCGCACATCGCCTCTTGATGCGGCGTTAAGGTTAACAAAACCTTTCGGCGTCGGGTCGGCCGGAGGTCCGGCGCGTGGCGGCGCCGTCAGGAGAGGCATGGCTGGCGCCGCGGCAGCAAATAGGATATGATACCTGTTTGCGACGGCAGGCCGGCGGCGAACGCCCGGCCGGGACGGGCGGAAGGCCCGGCGCATGCCGAACGAACCCGGGAGCCGCAGGGTTCGTCGGTCTCTGCAAGCCGGCGGCGTTGCGGGCGAGCGGAGCACGTCGGGCGCGCGATGGCGGCGCGGTGCCCGCACGAAAGGCCGCGATGCAAGAACCGAACAAACCCGGGACTCGCAGGGATTCCGGGCGCTTTCGGCGCGGACGAACCTGGGCTGACGATCGTGAGGGCGCCACCTGCCGGCGACGGGCCGCGGACAGCCCGGCCGTTCACCGGCTAGAGCAGCACCAGGTCGTCGCGGTGGATCAGCTCGTCGCGGCCGCGATAGCCCAGGATGTCGGCGATGGCCTCGGTGCGGTGGCCCTGGATCAGGCGGGCGTCGGCGGAGTCGTAGGCGCACAGCCCCTTGGCGAGATCGGCGCCGTCGGGGCCCTGCACCAGCACGGGGTCGCCGCGCTCGAAGCTGCCCTCGATCGCGACCACGCCCGCCGGCAGCAGGCTGCTGCCGCGGCGCAGCGCCCGCGCTGCGCCGGCATCGATCCGGATCACCCCCATCACGCCGAGGGAGGCGGCGATCCAGTCCTTGCGCGCGCGGCCGGGACTGGCCCGGGCCGGAAAGCGCGTGCAGGGTCCCCCCTGCTCGAGCTGCGTGAGCGGCCGCGCCACGTCGCCCGGCGCGAGCACCACGGCGCAGCCGGCACGCGTGGCGATCTTGGCGGCCGCGAGCTTGCTCACCATGCCACCGGTGCCGACCTCGCTGCCGCTGCCGCCGGCCATCGCCTCGATCTCGGGCGTGAT
>DASUGG010000256.1:0-20140 GCA_036274135.1 Geminicoccaceae bacterium | reverse complement strand
GGCCGCAAGCATCCGCAGCAGGAGTTTCTGCAGGTCGACACGACCAACATCCTGTTCATCTGCGGCGGCGCGTTCGCCGGGCTGGAGAAGATCATCGCGCGGCGCGGCCGCGAGCGCTCGATGGGCTTCGGCGCCGAGGTGCGCGGCCCGGACGAGCGCCAGACCGGCGAGCTGCTCAGCGAGGTCGAGCCGGACGATCTGCTGAAGTTCGGGCTGATCCCGGAGTTCGTCGGCCGGCTGCCGGTGGTGGCGACGCTGTCGGACCTCGACGAGGCGGCGCTGGTGAAGATCCTGGTCGAGCCGAAGAACGCGCTGGTCAAGCAGTACCAGAAGCTGTTCGAGATGGAGGACGTGCGCCTGGCGCTGACCGACGACGCGCTCAAGGCGGTGGCCAAGAAGGCGATCCTGCGCAAGACCGGCGCGCGCGGCCTGCGCTCGATCATGGAGACCATCCTGCTCGAGACCATGTTCGAGCTCCCCTCCCTGCACGGCGTCGAGGAGGTCGTCATCAACAAAGAGGTCGTCGCCGCCTCCGCCAAGCCTCTGCTGATCTACGCGGACCGGCCGGGCGACCTGGAATCCGCATCGTAGACGGCCTTTGCCAGACTACCGGAGGCCGTCCCTCCCGCAGTGCGACGGGGCGGGGCGGGCCTGCGGCGACCAGGCCACAAGCCTTGAATCGAAGGGCTTGGTGGGCCATGTCCTGAGCAAAGGTTGACCAACCTTTGAGCACGCTCGCGACGAGCGTCGCTTCGGTGAGGTAAGATGATTGAAACGCCCAAGGCTGCGTTGTTCCCGGTCCTCCCGCTGCGTGACATCGTAGTGTTTCCGCACATGATCGTGCCCCTGTTCGTCGGCCGTGAGAAGTCGATCCGGGCGCTCGAGGAGGTGATGCGCGACGACAAGCAGATCCTCCTGGTCGCCCAGAAGAACGCCGGACAGGACGATCCCGGTACCGACGACATCTATCGCGTCGGCACCGTGTCGAGCGTGCTGCAGCTGCTCAAGCTGCCGGACGGCACGGTCAAGGTACTGGTCGAGGGCAACGCGCGCGCCGAGATCAACAGCTTCATCGACAATCCGAAGTTCTTTCAGGCGCATGCCGAGGTGCTGCCGGAGTCGGATTCCGACCCGCACGAGCTCGAGGCGCTGGGGCGCGCCGTGGTCACCCAGTTCGAGCAGTACGTCAAGCTGAACAAGAAGGTGCCGCCGGAAGTCCTGGTGTCGCTCAGCCAGATCGACGATCCGAGCAAGCTCGCCGACACCGTGGCGGCGCATCTCACGCTCAAGATCTCCGACAAGCAGGAGCTGCTGGAGACGCCGTCGCTCGCCGACCGGCTGGAGCGCCTCTACGGCTTCATGGAGAGCGAGATCAGCGTCCTGCAGGTGGAGAAGCGCATCCGCTCGCGGGTCAAGCGCCAGATGGAGAAGACCCAGCGCGAGTACTACCTCAACGAGCAGATGAAGGCGATCCAGAAGGAGCTGGGCGAGCTCGAGGACGGCCGCGACGAGGTCTCGGAGCTCGAGGAGCGGATCAAGAAGACCCGGCTGACCAAGGAGGCGCGCGAGAAGGCGCTGACCGAGCTCAAGAAGCTGCGCAGCATGAGCCCGATGTCGGCCGAGGCGACCGTGGTGCGCAACTATCTGGACTGGATCCTGTCGATCCCGTGGAAGAAGCGCTCCAAGATCAGCAAGGACATCAAGCGGGCGCAGCAGATCCTCGACCAGGACCACTATGGCCTCGAGAAGGTCAAGGAGCGCATCCTCGAGTACCTCGCGGTGCAGCAGCGCGTCGACAAGATCCGCGGCCCGATCCTCTGCCTGGTCGGTCCGCCCGGTGTCGGCAAGACCTCGCTCGGCAAGTCGCTCGCCCGCGCCACCGGCCGCAACTTCGTGCGCATCAGCCTCGGCGGTATCCGCGACGAGGCGGAGATCCGCGGCCATCGCCGGACCTACATCGGCTCGATGCCCGGCAAGGTCATCCAGTCGATGAAGAAGGCGAAGACCTCCAACCCGCTGTTCATGCTCGACGAGCTGGACAAGATGGGCGCCGACTTCCGCGGCGATCCGTCCTCGGCGCTGCTCGAGGTGCTGGATCCGGAGCAGAACTCGAACTTCAACGACCATTATCTCGAGGTCGACTACGACCTTTCGGACGTGATGTTCGTCTGCACCGCGAACACGCTGCGCATGCCGCCGGCCCTGCAGGACCGCCTCGAGATCATCCGGATTCCCGGCTATACCGAGGACGAGAAGCTGGAGATCGCCAAGCGCTACCTGATCCCCAAGCAGCTCGAGGCGCACGGCCTCAAGGCCGAAGAGTGGTCGATGTCCGAGGACGCGCTGCAGGACCTGTTGCGCTACTACACGCGCGAGGCCGGCGTGCGCAATCTCGAGCGCGAGATCGCCAACCTGGTCCGCAAGGCCACCAAAGAGATCCTGCTCGAGGACAAGAAGCGGATCCGGGTGAGCCGGCGCAATCTCGAGCGCTTCGCCGGCGTGCGCAAGTTCCGCTACGGCGAGGCCGAGCACGAGGACCTGGTCGGCGTCAGCACCGGCCTGGCGTGGACCGAGGTCGGCGGCGAGCTCCTCTCGATCGAGGCGGTGACCGTGCCCGGCAAGGGGCGGATGACGATCACCGGCAAGCTCGGCGACGTGATGCAGGAATCGGTTCAGGCGGCGAAGAGCTACGTCCGCTCGCGCTCGCTCGCCTTCGGCATCATCCCGCCGTTCTTCGACAAGAACGACATCCACATCCACGTGCCGGAAGGCGCCACCCCGAAGGACGGCCCTTCGGCCGGCGTCGCGATGGTGACCTCGATCGTCTCGGTGCTGACCAGGATTCCGGTGAGGGCGAGCCTCGCCATGACCGGCGAGATCACATTGCGCGGCCGGGTCCTGCCGATCGGCGGGCTCAAGGAGAAGCTCCTGGCCGCGCTGCGCGGCGGCATCAAGACCGTCGTGATCCCCAAGGACAACGAGAAGGACCTGGCGGAGATTCCCGACAACGTCCGGCGGGCGCTCTCGATCACGGCGGTCTCCGACGTCGACGAGGTGCTCCGGCTGGCGCTCGTGCGGCAGCCCGAGGCGGTCGAATGGATGGATGTCGAGCCGGCGACGGTCGCGCGCAGCGGCGGCGAGAGCGCCACGGACAGCACCACTTCGCTTCCCAACTAGCGGTACGCGCGGAAAACCCCCCTTCCGGGCTCGGAATCGGCAAAAAATCGCGGTTTCCGGGCCTCCGGCCATTGACGGCGTGGTTGTACTGGCTTTACTTTACGCCGACTTACTGGAGATTGGCGAAGACGCCAATGTCAATTGTCAAGGGGGTTACACGGTGAACAAGAACGACCTGGTTGCCGCGGTGGCCGACGAGACCGGCATGTCGAAGACCGATGTCGGGAAAGCTGTGGACGCCACCTTCGCCACGATTGTGAAAGCCTTGCGCAGCAAGGAGGACGTCCGGCTGGTCGGCTTCGGCACCTACACCGTCACCGAGCGTGGCGCGTCGCAAGGCCGGAACCCGCGCACGGGCCAGCCGATCAGGATCCCGGCGTCGAAGCAGGTCAAGTTCCGGGTCGGCAAGGGCATGAAAGACGCCATCAATAAGTAGAAGCTTGTTGCGCGCCGCCGAGGACAGGCGGCGCGACTGTTATTGTGCGGCCTGCCGACCGGCGCTGCGGCTCGGGTCGAGCGGGCCGGCATCTTGATCGAAGCAGCGCGGCGGCATGGCCGCCGCGGCTTCCTACCAGGACGACGGCAGACCGGGTGCGGACTGGTGCGGGCGGAAGGGTTCGAACCTCCGACACCGGCGGTGTAAACGCCGTGCTCTACCGCTGAGCTACGCCCGCCGCAACGGTTGCGACACTAGGGCCTGCGCCGGCGCGCGGCAAGCCACGGCCACCGCCGCCGGCACGCGGGTCGAGGGTTGACACCGGCCGGGGGCTCGACTACTTGCCAGGGTGCTCGAGGGGGTGTAGCTCAGTCGGTTAGAGCGCTGGCCTGTCACGCCAGAGGCCGCGGGTTCAAGTCCCGTCACTCCCGCCACCTCGTCCGTTTTGGGCTTTCACCCGACACCACCTCGACGGCGCATCGGTGCCGATCGAGCTACGAGCGGCCGCACCCGTGTCCGATGCGGCACCGCTTCGGCCGACGATCGGATCGCATCGGCCGCGGCTTCAGCGGCGGCGGAGGTCGATCTGGCCCGCGGCCAGGATCTCGCCATTGCCGGGTCGCTGGACCACCACCGCGGCGCTGTCGCGGCCGTCGGCGGCAAGACGCGGCAGCGGCAGGGCGATCTCCAGCGCCTCGCCCGACCAGCGCCCGAGGTTGGTCACCTCGCGCACGACGTTGTGATAGCGGATCACCCGGCCCCGGTTCTCGCCCCCCTTGATCCAGACGTTGTGCTGGCGGTCGACGCCGAACAGCCAGATCATCGCGTCGCCGGGAGGACCGGCGCCGAGTTGCAGCACGTCGCCGTCGAGCGTCATCGGCAGGCCCGGCTGGCGGTGCGCCGCGAGCAGGTCGATCGCCTCGCGCACCCGTCGCCGCTGCGAGCCGACGACGTCGATCCGCCCGCCGATCACCATCTGCGGCGTATACAGGCCGGCAAGCTCGAGCAGGTCGGCATAGATCCTCTGGCGCTCGGTGCTCGCCTCGAGGCCGAAGCTGTCGGGCCAGCCCAGCCGATCCCAGTAGGTCACGTGAAAGCTCAGCGGCAGGACGTCGGGGCGACCCTTGAGCTCGCCCAGCACCACGTCGGCGGGAGGACAGGAGTTGCAGCCCTGCGAGGTGAACAGCTCCACCACGATCGGGGCCGGCGCCGGCTTGATGTCCGCCGCCTTCCCGTTGCTCACCGGGAGAAAAGACGCGGCGGCGATGGCAACCATCGCCGCCACGAGAGGAGTAACGGGATCTTTCATGGTTTATTTGTATCGATCATGCCGAAAAGCAAGCCAATCACGAAACGGCGATGATCGGCGCGGCGTCCTACCCCAGTGCGCTCTCATGCTGCACGATCGCCGTGCCGATGCGGCGGGCGGATCGGCCAGCGCCCTCTCGGCGTCGAGCCGGGCGGGCCGACACAGAGGATACGCGATGCTCTATCCGAAGCTGGAAGGCCGCGTCGCGCTGGTGACCGGCGCCGGGCGCGGCATCGGCCGGGCGATCGCCCTGATCCTGGCCGAAGCGGGCGCCGACGTCGCGGTGAACTATCGCGAGCGGATCGAGCCGGCCGAGGCGACCGCCGGCGACATCCGCCGCCTTGGCCGCCGCGCCGCCGCGCTCCAGGCCGATGTCTCGATCGCAGCGGACGTCGCCCAACTGGTCCAGGCGACGGCAAGCAGGCTCGGCCCGATCGACATCCTCGTCAACAACGCGGGGATCTCGGAGCCTTGCGAGATCGAGGAGCTGAGCGAAGAGCTGTTCGACCGTACCCTGTCGGTCAACCTCAAGTCCGCCTTCCTCTGTACCCAGGCGGTCCTGCCCGGCATGCGGGCGCGCGGCTTCGGCCGCGTCGTCAACATCTCCTCCGGCGCGGCGCGCGGCGCGGGCGCGGTCGGCGTGCACTACAATGCCTCGAAGGCCGGCATGGAGGGGCTGACGCGCGGCTACGCCGCACGCGTGGTCAAGGACGGCGTGACGGTCAACGCCGTCGCGCCCTCCCTGATCGCGACCGAAATGATCAAGCCGCACCGGCTGCAGAACCTGCCGAGCATCCCGGTCGGACGCCTGGGCACGACCGAGGAGGTTGCGAGCATCGTGCTGACCGTGGTCGGCAACGCCTACATGACGGGCCAGACCGTGGCGGCCAATGGCGGTCTGCACTTCAACTGACCGCCGATTTCTGCATCAGGCCGGGGAACCTTCGCCGCTCTCCGGCATTTCTACGATGTAGCGCTCTGACGAACTCGGGCCCATCCCCGCCGGTTGGGCCCTTTTTTCTGACATCACGGCGCGCTCGCAGGATCGTCTCGTGCCAGCAGCCTCGGCCGTCTCGCTCGCCCGCCAGCAAGCACCGGCGACGCAAGGCGTCGCCCCACGCACATCGCCGACCGATACCGTCCGGCAACGACGCAGCCCGCGCCGGCGGGTCCGGCTCAGTGCTTATGCAGGGATTCCGCCTCCTTGTGCAAGCCCTCCGCGAACGCATGCTCGGCCACGCCCGTCCTGCCCGTCGCCGCATCGGCCCGCGAGAACTCCTCGAGCTCCGCAGAAAGCTCCTCGAGTTCCTTGCCGCCGGCCATCATGTTGAGCACCCCCTCTCGGGACACCTCCTCCTTGCGGAAGGTGCCGTAGGTGCGGCCGCGGTTGAGGATCGTGAACGCGTCGCCGACGGGATAGGCGTGGTGTACATTGTGGGTGATGAAGATCACCCCGAGATTGCGGGCGCGCGCCTGCGCGATGTAGCGCAGCACGACGGAGGCCTGCTTGACGCCGAGCGCCGAGGTCGGCTCGTCGAGGATCAGCACCCGCGCGCCGAAATAGACCGCGCGGGCGATCGCGACGCACTGGCGCTCGCCGCCCGAGAGGGTCCCCACGGCCTGGCTCGGATCGCGCACGTCGATGCCGATCTTCGCCATCTCATCCTTAGCGACGCGATTGGCGCTGCCGACGTTGAAGCGGCCAAACGCCCGGCGGCCGCCCGGCTCGCGGCCCATGAAGAAGTTGCGCGTGATGCTCATCAGCGGGATCATCGCGAGATCCTGGTAGACGGTCGCGATGCCGCGATCAAGCGCGTCGCGCGGGCTGTACATCGTGACCGGCTCGCCGTCGATTAGGATCTCGCCCGAGGTCGGCTGGTGCACGCCCGAGAGGGTCTTGATCAGGGTCGACTTGCCGGCGCCGTTGTCGCCAAGGAGGCACATCACCTCGCCGGCGTGCACCTTCATGGTGACGCCGTTCAGGGCGATCACCGAGCCGAACCGCTTGACGATGTTGCGCAGCTCGACCAGGGGCGGGCCGCCGTTGCCGTTCGCCATCATCGATCTCCCTTCGCTATCGCGCCTCCGTCACCTTGCGCCGGATGTAGTTGTTGAACAGCACCGCGATCAGCATCGTCACGCCGAGGAACACCTTGAACCAGTCGGTGTTCACGCCGGTGTAGAAGATCCCCATCTGGACCGTGCCGAAGATCAGGGCGCCGAACGACGCGCCGATCGCCGAGCCGTAGCCGCCGGTCAGCAGGCAGCCGCCGATCACCGCGGCGATGATCGCCTCGAACTCCTTGAGCAGGCCGCGGGTCGTGTCGGCCGAGCCGGCGTCGAGCACCTGGACGCAGGCGAACAGCGTCGCGGCCGAGGCGGTGAACATGAACAGGCCGGTCTTCACCGCAGCCACGGGCACGCCGACATTGCGCGCCGCGCCCGGATCGCCGCCACAGGCGAAGATCCAGTTGCCGACCCGCGTGCGCAGCAGGACGTAGGTGGCCACGGCGGTCAGGCCGAACCACCAGACGATCGACATCGGGATGCCGGAAATCGCCGGCGCGCCGTCGGCGCGGGTGCCGATCACCCCGATATGGGCGAGCCAGACCATCACCGTGCCGCCGACCTCGCCGGCGAAGACCGGCGCGAGCCAGTCGGCCGCCGCCAGGTCCTTGAGGCCCGACACCTGGGTCCGGCCGGTGAGCAGGCGCGTGAAGCCGATGGTCAGGCCGCGCAGGATGAACAGGCCGGCCAGCGTCACGATGAACGACGGCAGGCCGCTCCTGATCACGATCAGGCCGTTGACGTAGCCCACCAGCCAGGCGATCGCGAAGGCCAGCAGGACGCACAGCCACAGCGGCCAGCCCCATTGCGCCGCCGGGATCGCGATGATCACGCCGGCCGCCCCGATCATCGAGCCGATTGAGAGGTCGAACTCGCCGCCGATCATCAGCATCGAGGCGGCCACCGCGATGATCCCGAGCTGGGCCGAGACCTCGAGAAAGTTGATGATGCCCGGGGCGGAGAACAGGCCGCTGCCGCCGGCCACGATGCCGAAGAAGATGAACACCAGGATGGCCCCCGCCACCGCGCCCAGCTCGGGGCGAGCCATCAGTTTGCGGGCGAGCGGCGTCTGCGCGACGCGCTCGTCGGCGGTTGCGGTTCTGGTCGCGGCCACGGCAGCCTCCTTCAGCGGGTGCCGGCGAGCAGGGGACCCGGCGCTCGCGCGGGCCCCGCGCCGCCTGCGTCAGCGAATACCCTGCGCGCTCAGCTCGATCACCTGGGCGGCGTTCTCCTGGGTGACGAAACCGGGTCCCGTCATCACCGTGCCCGCCGGCATCACCCCATAGAGCTTGTTCAGCTTCAGGAGCTGGATCGGCAGATAGCCCTGCAGAAACTGCTGCTGGTCGATCGCGAACATCATCCTGCCCTGGTCGATCGCCTCGAGCACGGCCGGCGACAGATCGAAGGTCCCGAACTTCACCTTGTCCAGCATCTCGATCTCCTCGAGCGCCGCCATGGTCGGCTCCGCCGCGGACGGCCCGAGGGTGAGCACGCCGTTGGTATCGGCATTGGCCGTCAGGTACGCCTTGACCGCGTTGCCGATCTCGGTCGGGTCCATGCTGACCGAGAGCACCTCGACCGATCCTTCGAGGCCGTCGGTGAAGCCTTCGCAGCGCAGATCCAGCGCCACGTTGCCGACCTCCTGGTTGACGCAGATCGCCTTGGTGACGCCCGCTTCCTTCATCTTCTTGCCGCCGCCGAGGCCGGCCTCGTACTCGGTCTGACCGACATGGACCGCGACGCCCAGCGCCTCGCGCACGTCGGATCCGGAGTTCATGGAGACCACCGGAATGCCCGACGCCACGGCGTTCCTGATCGAATCGCCGAGCGCATCGGCGTCCGGAATCGACACCACCAGACCATCCGGCTGCGAGGCCACGGCGGCGTCGATGATCTGCGCCATCTGCACCATGTTGAAGGTGTCCGGCGCACGGTACTCGACGGTGACGCCGAGGTCCTTGGCAGCCTGATCCACGCCGTTCTTGACCACCGACCAGAAGGGGTCGGAGGCCTGGCCGTGGCTCACGACCACGAACCGCATGTCCTGCGCCGCAGCAGAGCCGGCAATCCCCAGAGCGGCGGCGATGACGGCAACCTTGCCAAGCAGGGTTTTCATGCTTGTACTCCCCGTCGGTTTACTTATGAGGTAAGGGTTAGCGCTGGACGCCGACCCTGCCAACCGCAAATCGTGCCATCGGAAATGTCGAGCGGAAGCGGTCCGCCGCCTGAGCATTTTCATCGCAGATCATGCCGGCGCCGGGTCATGGCGCCGCCGCCGCCCCGCTCACATCTGTAGCCGGTGTGCAGCAGGACCGCCGGTCCCTGACCACGGCCGTTCGTCTCGCGGCCTTCTACGGCGCGGTGTTTGCGGCGGTCGGCGTGCAATTGCCCTTCTGGCCGGTCTGGCTCGCGGCGCAGGGCCTGAGCGCCGACGCGATCGGCCTGGTGCTCGCGGCGTCGTTCTGGCCCCGGGTGATCACCAGCCTGATGATCCCGCACCACGCCGACCGGCTCGGGCGCCGCCGCGGGTCGATGGCCGCGCTGGCCGTCATCACGCTGGCGGGGGTCGCGCTGTTCGCGCTCGCCGACCGGTTCTGGATGTTCATCGGTCTCAGCCTGGTGACCGGCGCCGCCTTCGCCGCGATCCTGCCGCTCGGCGAGGCGCTGGCGCTGCGGGAGGCGCAAGAGCAGCGGATCGGCTACGGCCGCGTGCGGCTCTGGGGCTCGATCACCTTCGTGGTCGCGGCGATCGGCGCGGGTCGCGCCGTGCAGCTGGCCGGGCCCGAGATCGTGCTGCCGCTGCTTCTGGCGGCGCTCGCGGCAATGGCGGCGACCTGCCTGGCGCTGCCGGAGCGGCCGCGGCCTGCCTTCGCCGGCACACCGCTGGGCCTCGCTCGCCTGGTCCGCCAGCCGGGCCTGTTGAGCTTCGTGCTGGCGGCGGGCCTGATCCAGGCGAGCCACGTCGTCTACTATGGCTTCGCGACCCTGCATTGGCGCGCCGCCGGCCACGGTGCGGCCGTCATCGGCTGGCTGTGGGCCGAAGGCGTGATCGTCGAGATCGCCCTGTTCGCGGCGGCGGGCGGCATCCTGCGGCGGCTGCCGCCGCTCCGGCTCCTGGTGCTGGCCGGCGGGCTCACCGTCCTGCGTTGGGCCTTGATGGCGCTAAGCACGGACCTCGCGGTGCTGGTCCCGGCGCAGGCGCTGCACGCGGCGAGCTTCGCGGCCGTGCATCTCGCGACCATCCACCATCTGCGCGACAGCACGCCGCCAGCGCTGCAGGCCAGTGCGCAGGGTTTCTATGCGGCCATCGGCGGCGCGCTGCTGTCGGGGCTGCTCACCCCGGTCGGCGGCTGGCTGTACGGCCGGACGGACGGCGATGCCTTCTGGGCGATGGCCGCGGTCGCGCTGCTGGGGACAGCGTTCGCCGTCGCCAAGCTGGACCGTAGGTGAGGCTCTCGGGCGCCGATCAGTGGGGCACGATCTCGAGCGCGCGATGGCGACGCCAGCCCAATCGGACGATGCGAAAATGCTTGTCGAACGCGAATGCCCGGCGGATGTCGAGTCGCTCGATGAGGGCAAAGCTGGTGCAATCGACGATGCTGAACGTCTGATCGGACCATTCCTGCGCGAGTTCCCGCCCGCGCCGAAAATCTTCTGCAGTGACACCCACGATCCTCACAATGCCGCCATCGAAGCCATCCCAAAATCGCATCGCCGCCGCGCGTCCGAGCCGAGCCCGAATCAGGCACCAGGTCTCGACGACGACGTGATCACTGGTTTTGAGGTCGTCATATTCGACGGTTGACCGGAAGGCCGCGACGGCCTCGGCGTGATGGATGTCGGCAAGATTGGCTAGCGCGTAGAAGGCGCTCGTGTCGACGAAGAGATCACTCACGAAACGCTTCGTCCAGCGCTTCGTCGTGCCGCTCGGACGTGTCGCCCGGCGCAGCGCTGCCGAGGCCGATGAAGGACATGATCGCGTCCTTGCTGTAAGCCGGCTTGGCGGCCTTGCCAACCAGCTCACGCTCGACCATGCGGCGCAGCAGGGCGGTCATGCTGATCCCCTCGCGCCGCGCCGTCTGTCGCAGCGCGCGGTACTGCTCCTCGCTGAAGTAGACTTGCGTACGGACCATGGTCTAATGTTATGCTGATGTCATAGTGATGTCAATCAGCGGAGGCTTGGCTTATGGGCACGGCCAGCCATCGAGCGCACTTGGAGCGCGACGGCTTCCTGGTGCTGCCGGGCTTCGTGCCGCCGGAGCGGTGCGACGCGCTGCGCGCGCACATGGCCGAGATGCTGGAGGCCTTCGAGCCCGCCGAGGTCGCGACCATCTTCTCGACCCGCGAGCTGAGCCACGCCCAGGACCGCTACTTCCTCGAATCCGGCGACAAGGTCCGCTTCTTCTTCGAGGCGGAGGCGTTCGGCGCGGACGGCCGGCTGAAGCAGCACAAGGCCCGCTCGATCAACAAGGTAGGCCATGCGCTGCACGATCTCGATCCGGTGTTCGAGCGGTTCTCGCGCCAGCCGGCGCTCGCCGGCCTGGTGGCCGGGCTGGGCGTTGCCGAGCCCCTGCTGCTGCAGTCGATGTACATCTTCAAGCAGCCGCGCATCGGCGGCGAGGTCGGCTGCCATCAGGATGCGAGCTTTCTGATGACCGAGCCGCCGAGCGTCCTCGGCCTGTGGTTCGCGCTCGAGGACGCCACGGTCGAGAACGGCTGCCTCTATGCGGCTCCAGGCGGGCACAAGGGGCCGCTACGCTGCGCCTTCGTCCGGCACGATGCGGGCGGGCCGCACGACCGCACCGAGATGATCGCCCTCGATACGAGGCCTCTGCCGAGCGAGGGGCTGGTGCCGCTCGAGGTGCCGAAGGGCACGCTGGTCGTGCTGCACGGCCTGCTGCCGCACGGCAGCGCGCCCAACCGCTCGACACGCTCGCGCCACGCCTACACGCTGCACGTCATCGACGGCCGCTGCGCCTACCGGCCGGACAATTGGCTGCGGCGCGGTCCGGACATGCCCTTGCGCGGCTTCTGATCGCGGGCTGCGGATTGGATCTGCCGCCGTTTCCAAAATGGTTCTTCATACAGGGCCGCTTTCCCGCCACATCCCTGGCGCCACCTCGGTTGCGCAAAGGAGAGCCCCGTGGATGCGTTCGCCAGGACCGCCAGAACCAGGGTGCGACGGCTGCCCAAGCGCGGCCACTACGATCGCGAGACGGTGCATGCGGTGCTCGATGCGGGCGTCATCTGCCATGTCGGCTACGTGATCGACGGTCAGCCCTACGTCACGCCGACCTGCTATTGGCGCGACGGCGACCGGCTCTACTGGCACGGCTCGTCGGCCAGCCGGATGCTGCGCCAGCTCAGGCAGGGCATCCCGGCCTGCGTCACGGTCACCCATTTCGACGGCCTCGTGCTCGCGCGCTCTGGCTTCCACCATTCGGTGAACTATCGCTCGGTGATGGCGCTCGGGCGCGCCCGACTGGTGCCCGACGAGGCCAAGGCGGAGGCCCTGGAGCACTTCGTCGAGCGCTTGTTCCCGGGCCGCTGGGCCGAGCTGCGGCCGCCGACCGGGCAGGAGATGAAGGCCACGACGGTGGTCTGGATGGACCTCGACGAGGTCTCGGCCAAGATCCGCACGGGACCGCCGGTGGACGACGAGGAGGACTACGCCCTGCCGGTCTGGGCAGGAATCCTGCCGGTATCGAGCGTGTGCGGCGCGCCGGAGCCGGATGCGCGCCTCACCCCGAAAACTCCGCTGCCGGCCTATCTGCGCGGGCGCGCCACGGCCTAGCGGCCCGCCTGCGTCCAGGGACGCTCGCCGCGAACCTCGCGCACGGTGAGGATCTCGATCTGCGGCGCGAGCCAGAGGGCCATGCCGCCCGAGCGGCGGAGAGCCCGCGGCCCGATCAGCGGCGTGCCGTTGGGGCAGCGCTCGATGCGCGGATAGCTGATCACGAGGCGCGCGAGGCTGCAGTCCTCCTCGAGCGCCTCGGGCTTGCGCGCCAGCGCCACCACATGGCCCTGACGGGTCACGACGCAGCCGAGGGCGTCGCAGCGCAGGTCCGAGCCGGCGCTCTGTCCCGGTTGCGGCCACGGCGCTGCCTGCGTCTGCCCGGCGCTGCGCAGCCACTGCTCGGTGATCCAGCTATCCCGCCGCCAGGGCGAGAGCGCGAGCCGGCCATCGTCGAGGCGCACGGCGACGATCGCGCCGCGCGCATCCACCAGCAGATCGGGCCGCTCGCCCATCATGCCCAGGACGATGCCGAGGCCGATCCCGATCAGGCCGAGCCGGCGCCAGGGAGTGCGCCAGAGGCAGAGCCAGAGGCCGCCGACCACCGTCACGGCGAGCGCCCATACGGGCGGCCGGGCAATGTCGAAGGCGGCCCCGGGCAGGTGCGCCATGAACGCCGCGGCGACGATGATGACCTCGATCCCCTTGCCCACGAGCACGAAGCAGGGCCCCGCCAGCCCGAGCGGGATCAGCAGAAGGCCGAGCATGCCGAGCGGCATGATCCAGACGGCGCTGAGCGGCACCGCGAGGAGGTTGGTCAGGATGCCGTAGGTGGGGAACCGGCTGAAGTGATAGATCGAGAACGGCGTCGTGGCCGTGCTCGCGATCACCGTGGTCAGCGCGACCCCGGCGACATAGAGGAGCAGGCGCCACCAGAGGCTGTTCGCGCCGGGCGGGCGTTTCGCGACGCCGGTCTCGTATGCGGCGATCAGGGCGAGCACGGCGCCGAACGACATCTGAAACGAGGCGCCGAGCAGCGTCTCCGGTTCCCACAGCAGCACCACGACGGCGGCGAAGGCGACCAGCCGCATCGAGAACGGATTGCGGTCGAGCATGACCGCAAGCAGCATCAGCGCGGTCATGATGAAGGAGCGTTGGGTCGGCACTGGCGCCCCGGAGAGCAGCAGATAGCCGAACGAGCCGATCAGCGCCACGAGCGCGGCGATCTTCTTGGTCGGCAGGCGCAGCGCGACAGGCGGCGCCAGCGCCAGCGCGATCCGCACGGTGAAGAACAGGGTCCCGGCGACGATCGCCAGATGCAGGCCGGAGATGGACAGCAGATGCGCGATCCCGGTGATCGCCCACTCGTCCCAGATCTTGTCCGACAGCGCCCCGCGCAGCCCGGTCAGGAGCGCCACCGTGATCGCTCCCGGGTCGCCCGGCACGGCCGCCGTGATCTCGTTCGCGATCGCCTGGCGGAAGGCCGAGAGCCAGAGCGTCCAGCTGCGCGACTGTGCCGGCATCACCAGCTGCGGCTGATCGAGGCCGTAGCCGACCGCGCCGAGCTGCATGAAGTAGGCGAAGCGGGCGAAGTCGAAACCGTGCGGCTCGACCGGCGGGGAGGGCGGCATCAGCAGGGCCCGCAGCCGCACCCGGTCGCCCGGCACCACCGCGGGCTCCTTCGTGCGCACGCTGACGCGGATCTGCGCCGGGGTGGCGTCCGGCGCGAGATCCTCGATCACCGGCTGCCCGAGCGTGAGGCGCTGGCCCCGCACCCGTTCTTCGACGAGCAGGACCGTGGCCTCGAGCTGGTACGCGCCGCGCCGCTCGAGAACCGGCGCCGCCACGAGTTCGGTGCGGATCGACGCCGCGGCGAAGCCCACAAGGATCGCGCCGATGCCGAACCAGGCCGGCATCTCCAGCATCGACCAGCGGCGCGGGCCAGCCCACCAGCGGCCGCCCACCGCAGCCGCCAGCAGGAGCAGCGCCGCGCCGCCGAGCCAGATGGGCGGCTCGACCGGCAAGACGAAGTACCAGACGATGCCGAGGCCCAGCCCGACCGGCAGCCAGAGAAACCAGCGCTCGCGCTCCGCCAGCAGATGCTCGCCCAGCCACGGCCAGAAGGCCGGCCAAGCTGCCCGCCCGGTCGCCAACCAGGCGCGGAGCGCCGCCAGCCGCGGCGTCGGGAAGGACAGGCCGAGGGAGCTGTGCGCCATCGGCGGGTCTGTGCTAGACGAGCCTGAATCGAGACGACATGGGACGCAGTGTATCAACCATGAGTGTAGTTACAAGGTTCGCCCCATCGCCTACGGGTTTTTTGCACCTCGGCGGCGCGCGGACCGCTCTGTTCAACTGGCTGTACGCCCGCCACCACCGCGGACGCTATCTGCTGCGCATCGAGGACACGGACCGGGCGCGCTCGACCCAGGCCGCCATCGACGCGATCCTGGACGGGCTGCGGTGGCTCGAGCTCGACGCCGACGAGCCTCCGATCTTCCAGTCGGCGCATCTTGCGCGCCACGCCGAGATCGCCAGGCTGCTGCTCAGCGAGGGCAGGGCCTATCGCTGCTACTGCACGCCCGAGGAGCTGGAAGCGAGGCGCGCTCGCGCGCGTGCCGAGGGCCGGACGACGGGCTATGACGGCCGCTGCCGCGATCTCGCTCTTGCCGATGCGCCGAAAGCCGTCGCGCCGGTGATCCGGCTCAAGGCGCCGCGCCAGGGCGAGACCGTGATCGAGGATGCCGTCCAGGGCACCGTGCGCTTCAGCAACAGCCAGCTCGACGACATGGTGCTGCTGCGCTCCGACGGCACGCCGACCTACATGCTCTCGGTCGTGGTCGACGATCACGACATGCGCGTCAGCCACATCATCCGCGGCGACGACCATCTCGTGAACGCCGCGCGCCAGACGCAGCTCTATCACGCGCTCGGCTGGCCGGTCCCGACCTTCGCCCACATCCCGCTGATCCACGGCGCCGACGGCGCCAAGCTCTCGAAGCGTCACGGCGCGGTCGGGATCGAGGCCTATCGCGACCAGGGCTTTCTGCCGGAGGCCATGCGCAATTATCTGTTGCGCCTCGGCTGGAGTCATGGCGACGACGAGATCATCGCCACCGAGCAGGCGATCGCCTGGTTCGATCTCGACGGCATCAACAAGGGCGCGGCGCGTTTCGACCTCGCCAGGCTCACCAACCTGAACGCCCACTATCTGCGGCAGACCGACGCCCACCGGCTGGTCGCGCTGATCGTGCCGCTCCTCGAGGCCGAGGGCTGCGTCGTCGACGAGGCAGGGCGCGCGCGCCTGGGCGCCGGCATGCCGGGGCTGAAACCGCGCGCGACCACCTTGGTGGATCTTGCTGCAAGTGCTAAGTTCTATGTTGCAGCGCGGCCGCTGGCGCTGAGCGAGCAGGCGATCAAGCTGCTGGACGCCGGCGCACGGGCGCGTTTGGAGGGTCTTCGGCCGGCCCTGGAAGCGATCGAGGTCTGGAACGAGCAGGCCCTCGAAGAGGCGGTACGCCACTACGCGCAGACGGCGGATGTGAAGCTCGGGCAGGTCGCCCAACCCCTGCGGGCGGCGCTGACCGGCTCGACGGCGTCGCCCGGCCTGTTCGAGGTGATGGCGGTGCTCGGCCAGGCCGAGACGCTCGCCCGGTTGGCCGATGCGATCGCCGGCAGGACGCCAGGCCCTGATTTGCGTGGCGAACGTCGGACTTTCGCCGAGGGTCGAACCTCGGACACGCGGTGAGCTTCCAGTCGTTCATCGAACACCCAGCTGAAGAGTGGGCACCCATGACGCAGTCCAATTACGCCAAGGTGACGCTGTCGGATCAGGAAGGTAAGGCGACCGAGCTGAACATGCTCGAGGGCAGCATGGGGCCATCGGTCATCGACATCCGCAAGCTGTACGCCAATACCGGACACTTCACCTACGACCCCGGCTACACCTCGACCGCGAGCTGTACCTCCAGGATCACCTACATCGACGGCGAGGAGGGCGTGCTGCTGCACCGCGGCTACCCGATCGAGGATCTCGCGACCAAGAGCGACTTTCTCGAGGTCGCGTATCTGATCATGTTCGGCGAGCTGCCGACCGCGGCGGAGAAGGCGAAGTTCGACCGCGACGTGACCTATCACACCATGGTCCACGAGCAGATCCTCATGCTGTTCCGCGGCTTCCGGCGCGACGCCCACCCCATGGCGGTGATGATCGCGGTGGTCGGCGCGCTGTCCGCCTTCTACCATGAGGACCTGGACATTCAGGACCCGCACAACCGCATGATCGCGAGCTACCGGCTGGTCGCCAAGGTCCCGACGATCGCCGCGATGGCCTACAAGTATTCGGTCGGCCAGCCGTTCATGTATCCGCGCAACGACCTGAACTACGCCGAGAACTTCCTGCAGATGATGTTCGGCGTGCCCTGCGAGGCCTACAAGCCCAACCCGGTGCTCGCCAAGGCCCTCGACCGCATCTTCATCCTGCACGCCGACCACGAGCAGAACGCCTCGACGTCGACGGTGCGCCTGGTCGGCTCGACCGGTGCCAGCCCCTATGCCGCGATCGCCGCCGGCATCGCCTCGCTCTGGGGCCCGGCGCATGGCGGCGCCAACGAGGCGGTGGTCAGCATGCTGTCCGAGATCGGCTCGGTCGACCGCATCCCCGAGTTCCTCGATCGCGCCAAGGACCGCAACGATCCGTTCCGGCTGATGGGCTTCGGCCATCGCGTCTACAAGAACTACGATCCGCGCGCCGCGGTGTTGCGCGAGAGCGCGCACGAGGTGCTGGCCGAGCTCGGCCGCGCCGACGATCCGCTGCTGCCGATCGCCGAGGAGCTGGAGAAGATCGCGCTCCACGACGACTATTTCGTCGAGCGCAAGCTGTTCCCGAACGTCGACTTCTACTCGGGCATCATCCTGCAGGCGATGGGCATTCCCACCTCGATGTTCACCGCCATCTTCGCGTTGGCGCGCACCGTCGGCTGGGTGGCCCAGTGGAACGAGATGATGGAGGACCCGGAGCAGAAGATCGGCCGGCCCCGGCAGCTCTACACCGGCCCGACCCAGCGCCCGTTCGTGCCGATCGAGCAGCGCGGCTGAGGCCGACCGCCTGCGCCAACGGCCGCACCACCCGACAGGCCGACGTGGCAATGGTTCGCAGGCGGCGCGGCAGCGTGCGATCGGCGCTCCGGGCCGCCGAGGCTGACGCCGCCGGCGGAGCGTGCTAGGAAACGCGCTCGCCAGCGGGGGCCATTCAGATGCGCCGACTGTTGCATTTGCTCGTCACGCTCGCCGGCCTCCTGGCCGCCGGGCACGCCCTGGCGCAACCTGCCGCACCTGCGAACCCGGATCCCGCCGATCTGAGCACGCTGGCGGCGCTGCTGCGCGACCCGGCGATCCAGGCCTGGCTGCAGGCCCAGGCCGAGCACGCGCCGGCGCCGCCGCCCGTGGCGAGCCCGCCCGACGGCGCCCACGAGGCGATGGTCGGCGAGCTCGACGCCGTGCGCGCGTTCCTGCACGAGCTGGTCGCGGCCGTGCCGCAACTGCCGGAGCAGCTCGGCCGGGCCTGGCACACGCTGGCCGGCGATGCGATGCAGGACCGGGGCGTGCTCGATGTGGCGTTGCTGCTCGTCGTGTTCGCCGCGCTTGGTTTCGGACTCGAGGGATTGTTCTGGTGGGCGACCACCGGGTTCCGCCAGCGGATGATCGCGACGCCGCTGGACACCGCGAAGGACCGCCTGCAAGCCGTCGGCAGGCGGTTCGCCTACGGCATCGGCCTGCTGCTCGCCTTCGCGCTCGGCAGCATCGGGGGCTTCCTGCTGTTCGAGTGGCCCCGGGTGCTCAAGGAGGTCGTGCTCGCCTACCTCATGGTCTTCCTGGTCATCCGGCTGGTGCTCGTGCTCGGCCGGATTCTTCTCGCGCCGGCGGCCGAGCGCTTCCGGATGGTGCCGATGGCGACCGCGAGCGCGCGCTTCTGGTTCGTGTGGTCGGCCGTCCTGGTCGGCTGGTTCGCCTTCGTGAACATCACGCTCGACGTCCTCACCCTGCTCGGCGCGAGCGAGCCGGCGCGCTATCTGATCGGGCTTGCCTGCGGCGTCGTCCTGGTGGCGCTCGCTTTGTTCGTCGTGTGGCGCCACCCGGAGCGGGAAAGTGGGCTGCGCGTGCGGCGCAGCCACCGGGTCGGCACATGGCTGCTCTCGGTCTATGTCGTGGTCGTCTGGCTGCTGCTGTTCACGGGCTCCGTGGCGCCCTTCTATGTCGGCGTGATCCTGCTGCTGCTGCCGATCGCGATCCGCAGCGCCGACCTCGCCGTCAACCACGTGCTGCGTCCGGCCGGCGACGAAACGGCCGCAGACGCCGTCCCGTCCGTCACGGCGGTCTGCCTGGAGCGCGGCCTGCGCGCGGCGCTCCTGATCGGCGGCGCGTACCTGATCGCCTGGTTTCTCGGCGTCGACTTCGGCGAAATGACGTCGCAGGACACGCTGCAGATGCGGCTCATGCGCGGTGCGATCAACGTCGTCGTGATCCTGCTGCTGGCGGATTTCGCCTGGCATCTGCTCGCCGCGTGGATCGACTGCAAGCTGGTCGAGGCCAGCGGCGCGACGCAATCGGATTCGGAGGACGCCAGGCGCCGGGCGCGGCTGCGGACGCTCTTGCCGATCCTTCGCAACATCCTGCTGATCGTGGTCGTGACCATGGCGGTGCTCATGGCGCTGTCGGCGGTCGGCGTCGAGATCGGGCCGCTGATCGCCGGCGCCGGCGTCGTCGGCGTCGCCATCGGCTTCGGCGCGCAGACCCTGGTCAAGGACATCATCTCGGGCATGTTCTATCTGCTCGACGACGCCTTCCGCGTCGGCGAGTACATCCAGAGCGGCAAGTACAAGGGCACCGTCGAATCGTTCAGCCTGCGCTCGGTCAAGCTGCGCCACCACCGCGGCCCGCTGTACACGGTGCCGTTCGGCGAGCTCGGCGCGGTCGAGAACATGAGCCGCGACTGGGTGATCGACAAGATTAGCGTCAACGTCACCTACGACACCGATCTCGACCTGGCGAAGAAGATCATCAAGCAGGTCGGCGCCGAGCTGGCGCAGGACCCGGAGTTCGCGCCGAACATTCTGGAGACGTTGAAGATGCAGGGCGTCGAGCAGTTCGGCGACTTCGCGATCCAGATCCGGATGAAGATGATGACGAAGCCCGGCGAGCAGTTCGTCATCCGCCGCCGGGCCTACGGCATGATCAAGAAGGCCTTCAACGCCAACGGCATCAGGATCGCCCTGCCGACCGTCAGCGTCGCCGGCGGCGGCGATCCGACAGCGGCCGTCGCGCAGCAGGCGGTCGAGATGACCCGGCCGCCCTCGTCGACCGGTGAGACCAGGTACGGAAACACGCCGTGGAAGTCGCTCATGCGCCGAGCATAGCAGCG
>DASUGG010000255.1:0-4992 GCA_036274135.1 Geminicoccaceae bacterium | reverse complement strand
CGCGGTCGCGATAGGCGGGATCATGGACCAGCTCGGGCCGGCCGATCTTCTCGCACAGCACCTGCCAGAAGCGCTGCGTTTGGCACATCAGGAAGATCCAGCCGTCCTTGGTGCGGTAGAGCTGCGAGGGCACGATGTAGGGATGCGCCGAGCGCGGCATGCGCGTCGTCGCGTGGCCCTCGCTCAGATACCACGCCGCCGGATAGCTGAGCTGATGCATCGCGACGTCGTAGAGGCTGACGTCGACGTCGCGGCCCACCCCGGTCTCGCGCGCCGCATAGAGGCCGCACATCAGGGCGAACGCCGTCGTCAGCCCGGTCATGAAATCGACCACCGAGAGGCCGAAGCGCGCCGGCGGCCCGTCCGGCTCGCCGGTCAGCGCGAGGAAGCCGCACTCCGCCTGCACCAGATAGTCGTAGCCGGGCCAGCTCTTGCGCGAGCCCTCGCGGCCGTAGCCCGAGAGATGGGCGCAGACGATCGCCGGGTTGAGATGCTTCAGATCGTCGTAGCGCAGCCCGAGCTTCTCCGGCTGGTCGCCGCGCATGTTGCCGAACAGGCCGTGCGCGGTGATCACCAGCTTCTCGAACACCGCGCGGCCGGCCGGGTGCTTGAGGTCGAGGGTGAGCGACCGCTTGTTGCGGTTCAGGCTCTGGAAGAAGTGGCTGTCGTGCTCGCCGAGGAAGTACGGCCCGACGCCGCGCGACATGTCGCCGCCGCTCTGCCGGTGCTCGATCTTGATCACCTCGGCGCCCATGTCGGCGAGATGGGTCGAGCCGTACGGTCCCGCGCCATACTGCTCGACCGCCAGGATGCGCAGCCCTTCCAGAGGAAGCTTCATGTGCTCCTGCCGTCCCGACCGATGCAGGCGACCTTCTTACCCCCTCGCCCGCGGGGCCTCAACCTGGTCTCCCGGGCGGGCCCGGCGCGTCAACGCACGAACAGCCCCGCCTCGGCCGGATTGCTGTCGTCGAGCATCGGCCCGCCGAGCCGCGTCCAGGTCATCTGCTCGGGCCGGGCGGGCGGCCGCTGCGGCGCATGATGGTTGAAGTCGTCCGCCAGATGCGTCCGCAGCTCGGCCTCGGTCAGGAAGCGCGCGCCCAGCTGCTCGAGGCCGACGCCGAAGAACACCCGGCTGGTCGGATCGCCCCGCGTGAGCTCGCCCATGTAGAACACGTTCTCGCCGGCATTGGCGCCGTTCGGTACATAGGTCTCGTAGCCGGGCACGTTCTTCAGATAGGCCCAGTCGCCCGGCACCATGTCCTCGGCCTTGATCCGGCCCGCGAACATGTCGCCCGCCGGCGGCTGGCCCCCCTGCACGTCGTAGCGGACCACCAGCAGATGCTTGGCGAGCGAGGTGAGGCTGGCGTTGCGCAGCACCGCGATGCCGAAGCCGAACTGGATGCGGGGCAGCTGCTGGCCGAGGATCGTGCCGCCCGGGAACAGCGTCACCTCCTGCGCGTCGGTGTCGCTCAGCAGCGCGACGCCGAGCCCGATCAGCGCGTAGCGTGCCGGCGTGCCGTCGGGCCGCACCGCCACGAAATGCGGCCAGGGCTGCTGCGGGTGCAGGCCGTCGAAGCGCGCCGCGCCGAGCACCCGCTCGGCGGCGTCGAGCACGGCGACCTGCATGCCGAGGTGGCAGTCGAGCCCCGAGCGCTCGCTGCGCAGCGCCTGCACCGCCTGATGCGCGCCGACGCCCGGCAGGGAGCGCGCGGCGACCCGCCGGCCGCTGCGCCAGGCGACGACCGTGCTGTTCTCTTCGGGATACTCCTCCCAGCCGTGCGGCAGCAGCAGGCCGCCGGTCTCGGTGAGGAAGCACGAGGTCGCGGTGCCGTGGATGCGCTCGTCCATGCGCTCCAGCACCTCGACGCGCAGCTCGATGGTGTCCCGGAGCCGGCGCGCGTCCTGGAACCGGAAGGCCCGCGTGCGGTGGCAGCGCATCGCCTCGAAGATCTCCTTGCGCCGGCCCGACAGCTGCGCGAGGCTGACCTGGCGGGCGTTCAGGACCTTGTGGCCGGCGACCCAGAGGCCGGGCCGGACGTCGGCGCCGCCGGCCGTCGGCGCGGCGCCGTTGGCGGCCAGCACGATGCCCGCCCGGGGTGTCGCGGCCTGGCGCAGCGGGCAGGCGTCCTCCTCCGCCTGCGGTGGCGACGATGGCTGCACGGCCGGGCCGCGGCCGCATTCGCCGCCGAACGGGTTCTGCGAGCCGGTGCCGCGATATGCCGGCCGCGCCGGCTGGCCCGGCGAGTTCTGGCAGTAGACGCTGTTGTCGTGGATCGCGCCGCGGCCGGTCGGCCGGCTGGTATCGGCCGCCTCGGCGGCGCCGGCCGAGAGCAACAGGGCCGTCAGCAGCAGGCAGCAGCGCTCGAACGGGAGCCCTCGCACCATGGGCGGACCTCCTCTATGGGCGGCGCACCGGCGACGGACGCAGACCGGCCGCCGCGCGCCTGCGCCGACGATGCGCTACGCCGCCCGCGCCGTCAACGCGGCCAGCGTCGCGCCGCCGGTCGATCGCCGCATATCCTCGGGAGCACCGGCGGGAACGCCGTCGCGCCGCGGCCCCCGCCGCGATCGCGGATGTTCGCGAGAGTTTCCAGGGCTCTCGGGTGCGTCCGGCGGTTCGCGGCGCGCCCGCCCCGCGGCCGGTCGCGAGACGCCGGGGCAAGCCGTCAGCGTGACCGCTTTATAAGAACAATGCAGGGCCTGGGACCGAAGCCTGCCGCTCCGGCGCATTAGGTCGGCCGGAACGGTGTGCCGAAGCGCAGCAGATGCGCCAGCGCGTAGGCCGCCAGGAACACGCGGTCGTCGGGAATGCCCTGCGAGCGTAGCGCGCCGCGCAGCTCGGGGTCCATCTGACCGGTCAGAACCTGGAGCGGCAGGTCCGGCACCTCCGGCGGCCAGGCGTCGCTCAGATCGTCGGCCAGCGCCTGGCGCTCCGCCTCGCTGGCGTCATCGTCGACGACCGCCGAGTGCGCCGCCTGCAGCACCGCATCGCGAAACGGATCGTCCATCTGCCCGCTCCCAAGTACCGCGTGCCCTCTTGAGAACGTTATCTTCCGGGTCACAGGTCCCTTTGATGCAGGTCAAGCGCTCCCCGGCCGCAGCAAGCCTACACCGGATTGCGCGCCAGCAACTGCCTTGCGATGACGATGCGCTGGATCTCGTTGGTGCCCTCGCCGATGCAGAGCAGCGGCGCGTCGCGCAAGTAGCGCTCCACCGGGAACTCCTTCGAGTAGCCGTAGGCGCCGTGGATGCGCATCGCCTCGATGGCGTTCTCGAGCGCGGCCTCCGAAGCGAAGTACTTGGCCATGCCGGCCTTCATGTCGCAGCGCTCGCCGCGATCGTGGGCCCGTGCCGCGGCCTCGGTGAGCAGTTGCGCCGCCTCGCAGCGGGTGGCCATCTCGGCGAGCTTCAGGCGGATGGCGCTGGCCGATCGGATTGCCGAAGATTTTGCGGATCTGGGCATAGCGCAGCGAGTCGTCGAGCGCCGCCTTGGCGAGGCCGACGCCGCGCGCCGCGATGTTGATCCGCCGAGCTCCAGGCCGGCGAGCGTCTGCTGCAGGCCGCGCCCCTCCTCGCCGCCGATTAGGTTCGCCGCGCAACTCGCCCGAGGCGAAGCGCGGCAGGAAGCGGCGCTTCTGCTCGTCGGTGCCGAAGCGCTGCACGGCGGCGCCATCATCAGATGCGAGCTGAACACGCCGGAGAGCGACATCCAGACCTCGGACATGCGCGCGCGACAATGCGGGCATAGGTCAGCGTCGGCATGCGAGGGAGGGCGCGGCGAGCCCCTGCGGCTGCCCGCCGGCCGGCGCCGATCAGCTCGAGCGCTGCGCGTTCGGGAAGAACAGCTGCTGGCCGTTCAGCTGATAGGCGGCGATCGCCTGCTGGCCCTCGGCCGAGAGGATCCAGTCGACGAATTGCTGGCCGGCCTCGGCCTTGACGCTCGGGCAATGCTCGGGATTCACCAGGATGACGCCGTACTGGTTGAACAGCGCCTCGTCGCCCTCGACCAGTACCTCGAAGTCGCCCTTGTTCTCGAAGCTGATCCAGGTGCCGCGATCGGTCAGCGCATAGGCGTGCATGCCGAGCGCGGTGTTGAGCGTGGCGCCCATGCCCGAGCCGGTCTCGCGGTACCAGTCGCCGCTCGCCGCGGTCGGGTCGACGCCGGCCACCTGCCAGAGGCTGATCTCCTTCTGATGCGTGCCGGAATCGTCGGCGCGCGAGGCGAACGGCGCCTTGGCCTCGGCGATCTTGCGCAGCGCCCCGGCGGCATCGCTCATGCCGGCGATCTTGGCGGGGTCGGACGGCGGGCCCACGATCACGAAGTCGTTGTACATCACGTCGAAACGCTCGACGCCGAAGCCGTCGGCCACGAACTTCTCCTCGGCCGGCTTGGCGTGCACGAACAGTACGTCGCCATCGCAGTTCTGCGCGTTCTTCAGCGCCTGGCCGGTGCCGACCGCCACCACGCGCGGCTCGATCCCGGTCGCCTCCTGGAACTTCGGCAGGATGACGTCGAACAGGCCCGAGTTCTGAGTGGAGGTCGTCGACTGGATGACGATGAACTGCTCCTGGGCCGGCGCGGCGGACGCCAGCAGGCCGACGACGCCGAGCGCCGCGAGCGCCGCCAGGGGCGAGAATCTGCGTCCGATCATAGGGTCCCTCCTTGGTTCGTGTTTTGCCTCAAAGGACCAGCCGCCCCTCGAGGAAGGCGCTCGCGCGCGCCGATGCCGGCGCGGCGAAGAAGCGGCCGGCCGGGCTCTGCTCCTCGACCCGACCGCGGTGCAGGAACACCACCTCGTCCGCCAGCCGTCGCGCCTGGCCGACGTCGTGCGTGACGAAGACGATCTTGCTGCCGCCGTCATGGGCGGCCTGGATCAGCTGCTCGATCGCCAGGGTCGAGGCGGGATCGAGATTGGCGGTCGGCTCGTCGAGCAGCAGGACGTCGGGGCCGAGGCTCAGCGCGCGCGCCATGGCCAGGCGCTGCTGCTCGCC
>DASUGG010000254.1:0-7034 GCA_036274135.1 Geminicoccaceae bacterium | reverse complement strand
CGACCGCTCGCTCGCGCACCGCGGCGACGAAGTCCTTGACGACGGGCAGCGCCACGTCGGCCTCGAGCAGGGCGACGCGGATGTCGCGCAGCGCCGCCTCGACGTCGCCCTGGCTCAGCGCGCCGCGGCGCTTCAGGCGGTCGAAGACGTTGCCGAGACGGCCGGAGAGGGTTTCGAACATTCGCGCTCGCGTCGGCTGGGGTTCATGTGCCGGAAGGCGGGGGGGCGCTTCGACGGCGCGGACCGGCGCCGCTCCGTGGCGCGTATGTGGGTCGCCGGTGGCGCAAAAGTCAAGCGGACCGCCGCGCGGATGGGCCACTTTGGCGGTTGCGCGGAAGTAACCGATCGCCTCTATTGTCGCGCCATGGACGAGCTCGGCTTCCATAAGATGCACAGCCTCGGCAACGACTTCGTGATCATCGATCGACGAAGCGGCAAGCTGTCGCTGAGCGATGCGCAGATCCGCATGATCGCCGACCGCCGCCGCGGCGTCGGCTGCGACCAGCTGCTCTCGCTCGAGCCCTCGGAGCGGGCCGACCTGTTCATGCGCGTCTACAATCCCGACGGCTCGGAGGCCGAAGCCTGCGGCAACGGCACGCGCTGCGTCGCGCGCCTGATCATGGAGCAGCAGGGCGGCAGCCGCGCCCGCATCGAGACCCGCGCCGGCGTCCTCCAGGTCACCGCCGGCGTGCAGGGCTACTCGGTCGACATGGGCCGGCCGCGCTTCGGCTGGGACGAGATCCCGCTGGCGCAGCCGATGGATACCCTGGCCCTCGATCTGTCCCTCGGCCCGCTCGCCCAGCCGGTGGCGCTCAGCATCGGCAACCCGCACGCGGTGTTCCTGGTCGACGACGCCGAGGCGGTGCCGCTCGAGCAGCTCGGGCCCGAGCTGGAGCACCACCCGTTGTTCCCGCAGCGCGCCAATATCGGCGTCGCCGAGGTGCGCGACGCGCGCACGATCCGGCTGCGGGTCTGGGAGCGCGGCGCCGGCCTGACCACCGCCTGCGGCAGCGGCGCCTGCGCCGCCCTGGTGGCCGCCGTGCGCCGCGGCCTCGCCGAGCGCAGCGCCGATCTGCTGCTCGACGGCGGCCGCCTGCGGATCGCCTGGAACGAGCGCGACCACGTGCTGATGACCGGCCCGGCGAGCCACAGCTACGGCGGCCGCCTGCACCCCGAACTGCTGGCGGCCAGTGCATGAGTGCGCGCGTCGTGACCTTCGGCTGCCGGCTGAACAGCTTCGAATCCGAGGTGATGCGCAGCCATGCCGCGGCCGCGGGCCTCGAGGACACGGTGATCGTGCACACCTGCGCGGTGACCGCCGAGGCCGAGCGCCAGGCGCGCCAGGCGATCCGCCGGCTACGGCGCGAGAAGCCTGGCGCGCGCATCGTCGTCACCGGCTGCAGCGCGCAGCTCGACCCGCAACGCTACGCCGCGATGCCCGAGGTCGACCGGGTGGTCGGCAACGATCGCAAGCTCGATCCTGATCTGTGGCGCGATCTCGCCGGCGGCGAGCCGATCGTCGTCGGCGACATCATGGCGGTGCGCGAGACCGCCGGGCATCTGGTCGACGGCCTGGATGGCCGCTCGCGCGCCTTCGTCCAGGTGCAGAACGGCTGCGATCATCGCTGCACGTTCTGCATCATCCCCTATGGCCGCGGCCCCAGCCGGTCGATCCCCATGGGTCGCATCGCCGAACAGGTGCGCGCGCTGGCCACGTCTGGCGTGCGCGAAGTGGTCCTGACCGGCGTCGACCTGACCTCCTACGGCAAGGACCTGCCGGGTCAGCCGACGCTCGGCGGCATGGTCAAGCGTCTCCTGCGCCTGGTGCCGGAGCTCGACCGGCTGCGCCTGTCGTCGATCGATCCCGCCGAGGTCGACCGCGACCTGCTCGACCTGGTCGGCGGCGAGCCGCGCCTGATGCCGCATCTGCATCTCAGCGTGCAGGCCGGCGATACGCTGATCCTGAAGCGGATGAAGCGGCGCCACGGGCGCGACGACGTGGTGGATCTCTGCGTCCGGCTGCGGGCGCTGCGGCCCGACATCGTGTTCGGGGCGGATCTGATCGCGGGCTTCCCGACCGAGACGGAGGCGATGTTCGCCAACACCCTGGCGCTGGTCGAGGACGCGGGCCTGACCTACCTGCACGTGTTCCCCTACTCGGCGCGGCGGGGCACGCCGGCAGCGCGCATGCCGCAGGTCGCCAAGGAGGCGCGCAGGGAGCGGGCGGCCCGACTGCGGGCCGCGGGGGCGCGGGCGCTGTCGCGCTATCTCGCCGGGCGGCTCGGCCGGACCGAGCGGGTGCTGGTCGAGCGCGGCGGCGGGCGCACCGAAGGCTTCGCGCCGTTTCGCATCGACGGCGCGGCGCCGCCTGCGGGCAGCATCGTCGCGGTGCGTGCCGACCGGCTAGCCGGTGCCGAGCTCGCGGGGCCGCCGTTGTGAGCGAGCCCGCCAAGGCGGGCTGGTTCCAGCGCCTGCGCGCCGGCCTCAGCCGCTCCTCGGCCGCGCTCAGGAACAACATCACCGCGATCGTCACGCGCCGGAAGCTCGATCAGGCCACGCTGGACGAGCTGGAGGAGGCGCTGATCAGCGCCGACCTCGGGGTCGAGACCGCGGCTCTGCTGGTCGAGGAGCTGGCGAAGACCCGGTTCGGCAAGGAGGTCTCGGAGCAGGAGGTGCGCCGGGCGCTCGCCGATTCGATCGCGGCCATGCTCGCGCCGGTCGCCCGGCCGCTCGAGCTCGACCCGGCGAGGCGGCCGCAGGTGATCCTGGTCTGCGGCGTCAACGGCACCGGCAAGACCACGACGATCGGCAAGATGGCGGCCGAGCTGAAGGCCGGCGGCCATACGGTGACGCTCGCCGCCGGCGACACCGTCCGCGCCGCCGCGATCGAGCAGCTGCAGATCTGGGGCCAGCGCACCGGCTGCCCGGTGGTCGCCAGGCCGCCGGGCGCGGACGCTGCGGGCCTCGCGTTCGACGCGTTGCAGAAGGCGCGGGCCGAGGGTACCGACGTGCTGCTGATCGACACCGCCGGGCGGCTGCACAACAAGGCAGCGCTGATGGACGAGCTCGCCAAGGTGGTGCGGGTGCTGCGCAAATTGGACCCGGACGCGCCGCACGACGTGCTGCTGGTGCTCGACGCCACGACCGGCCAGAACGCCCGCGCGCAGGTCGAGACCTTCGCCGCGATGGTGCCGGTGAGCGGGCTCGTGGTGACCAAGCTGGACGGCACGGCGCGCGGCGGCGTCGTGGTGGCGCTGGCCCGCCAGTTCGGCCTGCCGGTGCACGCGCTCGGCGTCGGCGAGGGGGTGGACGACCTGCGGCCGTTCGAGGCGCGGGGGTTCGCCGATGCGCTGCTGGGGCTGGAGACGACGGCGAATTGACCCTGGCTTGCGCGCGTCGAGCGAGCTAACAATGGCGCCCGCGCGCCGACGTTGCGCAGAGCCGACGCCGCGAGCGCGCAGGCGAGGAGCGACGAGCCAGGCATGAGCCGCAATCTGCTCGAGACGCTGTTGGGCGCGATCGTGCTGATCGTCGCAATCGTGTTTCTTGGTTTCGCCTATAGCGCGAGCCAGCTCGGCGACGAGTCCGGCTACGAGCTGGTCGCGCGGTTCGACCGCGTCGACGGCCTGCAGCGCGGCAGCGACGTGCGGATCGGCGGCATCAAGGTCGGGACCGTGATCGACCAGCGGCTCGATCCCAAGACCTACCGCGCCGAGGTCCGCTTCACGATGCGCGACGACGTCGAGGTGCCGGCCGACAGCTCGGTGGCGGTGGCCAGCGACGGCCTGCTCGGCGGCAAATATCTGCTGCTGGTGCCGGGCGGCGACGTCGAGATGCTGCAGGCCGGCGACGAGATCAGCCTGACGCAGTCGGCGATCAACCTCGAGGACCTGATCGGCCGGCTCATCTTCAGCCAGAGCGGTGGCGAGGCGGGTTCAGGCCCGGCGGCGGACGCCCAGGACCCGAGCGCGGAGCCGTGAGCCGCCCGCGGCCGATGTGGGCGGCGGCCGGCCTCGCGGCCGTTGCCTGCCTCACGGCGGGGGCGGCGCGGGCGCAGGGGCCGGTGATCGAGAACCGCGTCGCGGTGCTGCAGGGCCTGGACAAGGTCACGGCGCGGATCTCGGAGGTGCGCGCGCCGCTCGACGTGCCGACCACCTTCGGCACCCTCGAGATCGTCGCCCGCGCCTGCCGCGAGACGCCGCCGACCGAGCCGCCCGAGAGCGCCGCGTTTCTCGAGATCCGCGAGCTGCCGCCGGCGTCGGACCCGGACGGGCCGCGCACCGAGCTGTTCTCGGGCTGGATGTTCGCGTCGAGCCCGGCCGTCTCGGCCCTCGAGCATCCGGTCTACGACGTGTGGGTGGTCGACTGCGAGGAGCCGATCGAGGCCCGCCCGGACGAGGGCGGCGCCGGCGACCAGGGCGCGACCGAGGGCATGCCGCCGGCATCGCCGTAGAAGATCGCCGGGCTGTCGATCGCGGCGCGCAGCAGGGCGCGATAGGCCGAGCGCGCGATCTCGATCGCGCCGAAGCGGCGCAGGTGATCGGTGACGAACTGGGTGTCCAGCAGCCGGTAGCCGCCGGCACGCAGGCGCGCCACGAGCTCGACCAGGGCGACCTTGCTGGCGTCGCGCTGGCGGCTGAACATGCTCTCGCCGAAGAACGCCGCGCCGATCGAGACGCCGTACAGGCCGCCCGCCAGGTGCCCGTCCGCCCAGGCCTCGACGCTGTGGGCGTAGCCGAGCGCGTGCAGCCCGCAGTAAAGCTCCAGCAGCTCGTCGTTCAGCCAGGTGCGCGGCCGCTCCGGGCGGCTCGCCGCGCAGGACGCGATGACCTGCGCGAAGTCGCCGTCGACCCGGATCTCGAAGCGGCCCTGGCGGATCACCTTGCGCAGGCTCCTGGGCACGTGGAGCGCGTCGAGCGGCAGGATGCCGCGCCGCCTGGGCTCGATCCAGTGGATGGTCGGATCGCAGCGGTCGTTGGCCATCGGGAACACACCGCTGGCGTAGGCGCACAGCAACAGCTGGGGTGAAAGGACCTGCATGCCTTCGGATACCGATCGCCGCGGCGGCCGGCAAGGGTTCGATCAGTCGCGCGCCTGCCACTCGGCGAGGAAGCCGGCGAGCCAGCCCGTATGGTACGCGCCGGTTGCGAAGGCCTTCTGCTCGAGCACCGCCTGCAGCAGCGGCAGGTTGGTCGACAGGCCGGCGATCACGTACTCGGCGAGCGCCCGCCGCGCGCGCGCCAGGCAGGCCTCGCGCGAATGGTCGTGCACCACCAGCTTGGCGATCAGGCTGTCGTAGAAGGGCGGCACGACCGCCCCGGCATAGAGCGCGGAATCGACGCGCACGCCGGGACCGCCCGGCGGATGGTAGGTCTGCACCGTGCCCGGCGTCGGCAGCAGGCTCTTCGGGTCCTCGGCATTGACCCGGCACTCGATGGCGTGACCGCTGAAGCGGACATCGCCCTGCCGGATCGCGAGCCGCTGGCCGTCGGCGACGCTGATCTGCTCCTTCACCAGATCGATGCCGGTCACCGCCTCGGTGACCGGATGCTCGACCTGCAGTCGCGTGTTCATCTCGATGAAGTAGAAGGCGCCGTCCTCGTAGAGCATCTCGACGGTGCCGACGCCGCGATAGCCCAGCCGGCGGATCGCGTCGGCGCAGCGCTTGCCGATCGCGGCGCGCTGCTCCTGGTCGAGGACCGGCGAGGGCGCCTCCTCGATCAGCTTCTGATGGCGGCGCTGCACCGTGCAGTCGCGCTCGCCGAGATGGATGCAGTTGCCGTGCTCGTCGGCCAGGATCTGCACCTCGATGTGCCGCGGCCGCTCGAGATACTTCTCGAGATAGACCCGGTCGTCGCCGAAGCCGGCCTTGGCCTCGCGCCTGGCCAGCGTCATGCCGTCGATCAGCTCGGTCTCGTTGCGCGCGATCGTCATGCCCCGGCCGCCGCCGCCGGCCACCGCCTTGATCAGCACCGGATAGCCGATCCGCTCGGCGGCCTCGCGCGCCATGACCTCGTGCAGCAGAGGCCCGTCGGTACCAGGCACCACCGGCACGCCGAGCGAGCGCATCGCTTCCTTGGCGGCGATCTTGTCGCCCATCAGCCGGATGTGCTCGGGCTTCGGGCCGATGAAGGCGTAGCCGTGCTCGATTACCATCTGGGCGAAGTCGGCGTTCTCGGAGAGGAAGCCGTAGCCGGGATGGATCGCGTCGGCGCCGCTGATCTCGGCGGCGGCCATGATCGCGAGCTTGTTGAGATAGGAATCGGCGGCCGGCGGCGGGCCGATGCAGACGCTGGCGTCTGCCAGCCGCACATGCATCGCCTCGGCGTCGGCGGTCGAGTGAACGGCGACCGGCTCGATGCCGAGCTCGCGGCAGGCGCGCACCACCCGCAGCGCGACTTCGCCCCGGTTGGCAATCAGGATCTTGCCGATCATGCGGCGCGGCGGCGCTACTCGATGATCATCAGCAGCTCGCCGTACTCGACCGGATCGCCGCTGTTGACCAGGAGCTGGACGAGGCGGCCGCTGCGCGGCGCGCGGATCGGGTTCATGACCTTCATCGCCTCGATGATCAGCAGGGTCTGCCCTTCGCGGAGCTCGTCGCCGAGGCTGACGAACGGTGCTGCGCCCGGCTCCGGCGTCAGGTAGACGGTGCCGACCATCGGCGCGCGCACCGCGCCGGGATGGCTCTCGACCGCCTCGCGCGCGGCGGTATCGGGCGCGGCCGTCGCCGCCGGCGCCGCTGCCGGCCGCGAAGCCTGCGGCGCCTGCAGGACATGCTGCTCGCGCGCCACGCGGATGCGCGCATCGCCCTCGCTGATCTCGATCTCCGTCAGCCCGGTGCGCTGCAGCAGCTCGGCCAGGGTCTCGATGAGCGAAGTATCGACGTTCAGCTTGGCCATGGGCGCCTTGCGCTTTTGCGCTTGCATCGTTCAGCCGCTGCCGGCGTCCGCCAGCATGGCGGCCATCGCCTGCAGCGCCATGAGATAACCCCGGACGCCGAAACCGCAGAGCACGCCGGTCGCCGCCAGGGA
>DASUGG010000253.1:0-4423 GCA_036274135.1 Geminicoccaceae bacterium | reverse complement strand
AAGGCTCGGCCGCCTGGTCGAGGTGTTCGATCCGGCGCGCTACAACTCCAATGCGACGCTGGCGGAGAACCTGCTGTTCGGCGCGCCGATCGGCAGCACCTTCGAGATGGAGCAGATGGCGGCGCATCCCTATGTCCGGCACATCCTCGATCAGGCCGGACTGGGCGGGACGCTCGCCGAGGTCGGCCTCAAGGTCGCCAGCACCATGGTGGAGCTGTTCGCCGACCTGCCGCCCGACCACGAGTATTTCCGCCAGTTCAGCTTCATCGGCGCCGACGATCTGCCGGAATACCGCACTCTGATCGGCCGCGTCGACGCCAACCGGCTCGACACGCTGAGCGACGCTGACCGGCAGCGCCTGATCGCGCTGACCTTCAAGCTGATCCCGGCACGCCATCACCTGGATCTGGTCGGCGAGGCGCTGCAGCAGCAGGTCCTCGAGGCGCGGCACCTGTTCCGCCAGCAGCTGCCCGTCGAGCTCGCGGGCGCGGTCGCGTTCTTCGAGCCCGATCACTACACCGCCGGGGCGTCCATTCAGGACAACGTGCTGTTCGGCAAGATCGCCTACGGCCAGGCGCAGGCGACGGAGCGGATCAGCGAGCTGATGAAGGAGGTGCTGGAGCGGCTCGGGCTGCGCGAGCGGATCATCGAGGCGGGCCTGCAGGCGCCGACCGGCGTCGGTGGCGCGCGGCTGTCGCTCGCACAGCGGCAGAAGCTGGCCCTGGCGCGCGCGGTGCTCAAGCGACCCGAGGTGCTGATCGCCTACGACCCGATCGGGCCGCTCGATCCGGCCGAGCAGAGCGCCGTGCTCGACGCCGTGCTCGAGACGTTCCGGGGTCGGACGGTGATCTGGGCGCTCAGTCGCGGCGACTGGGCGCAGCGGTTCGATCACGTCCTGGTAATGCGGCGCGGCCGGGTCGTCGAGCAGGGCGACTATGCCGCGCTCAACAAGGACGGCAGCGCGCTGCACGAGCTGGTCGCCGCCGAATGAGCGAGGAGGTGGAGGCGGATGAGTCTGATCCAAGACGTCGAGGTCCTGCGTAGCATTCCGATCTTTGCCAAGATCGAGCCGACCAAGCTCAAGCTCCTCGCCTTCACGAGCGAGCGGCTGCACTTCATGGACGGCGACGAGGTATGCCGCCAGGGCGACGTCGGCGACGCCGCCTACATCATCCTCGACGGCCAGGCGGACGTGCTGGTCGACACGCCGGCCGGCGCGGTGAAGGTCGCCACGGTCGGCAGGAACGACATCATCGGCGAGATCGCCATCCTGTGCGACGTGCCGCGCACCGCGACCGTCACCGCCAGCACCGACCTGACGACGCTGAAGGTCTCCAAGGACAACTTCTTCCAGCTGCTCACCCAGTTTCCGCAGATCGGCATCGAGGTCATGCACGAGCTGGCGTCGCGGCTGCATCACACGACCCAGGACCTCACCGCCGCCAAGGCGCGGCTCCGCGAGCTCGAGAAGATCTGCGGCCCGAGCGGCCGCTGATGGCGGCGGCGCCGCGTCGCGAAGCGAGCCGGCCGCAGCACCCGGGGCCGATCGTCGACCGGCCGAGGGGCGCGCCGCTCGCGCTGCCGGCAGCCGGCCGATGACGCCGCTGCAGCGCTTGGCGCGACGCCTGGGTTACGACCTCGCGCCGCGCAGGAAGGCGCGGCCGCACGAGGCGCAGCTGGTCGCCGTGCTCGAGCGCTTCGAGGTGTCCTGCGTGCTCGACGTCGGCGCCAATGTCGGCCAGTACGCGGCGATGCTGCGGGCATGGGGCTTCGCCGGCAGGATCGTCTCGTTCGAGCCGCTGGCCGGCGCGCATGCGGCGCTGGCGAGGCGGGCGGCCGGCGATGCCGGCTGGCGGGTAGCGCCCCGCATGGCGATCGGCGAGCGCGACGGCGAGGCCGAGATCGACGTGTCCGCCGAGTCCGACATGAGCTCGATCCTGCCGCAGAGTGAGCTTCTGCGGCGGGTCTCGCCGAGCTCGGCGGTGCTGCGCCGCGAGCGGGTGCCGATCGCCCGGCTGGAGAGCGCCGCGGCGCCCTATCTCGCGCCGGACGACCGGGTCTTCCTCAAGATCGACACGCAGGGCTTCGAGCCCCAGGTGCTCGACGGCGCGGGCGGGCTGCTGGCGCGGCTCTGCGGCGTCCAGCTCGAGATGTCGCTGGTGCCCTGCTACGAGGGCGAGATCGGCTTTCGCGCGATGCTCGACAGGCTGGCGGCGGCGGGCTTCGAGCCCTATCTGTTCATCCCGGGCTATTTCGAGCGCAAGCTCGGCCGCCAGCTGCAGCTGGACGGCGTGTTCATGCGCGCGCCGCCGGCGCAGGCCGCAGGACGGCTTTGACGCTCGCGCCGGCAGCGCCTACATCAACGCCGATCGAGGATCGAGAGCGCATGGTCCTGCTGCCGCCCTATGTGAGCTCCGCGCTGGCCCCGGTGCACCGGGACGGCTGGCCGTTCGTCGCCGGCGGCGTCGTGCTGTCGCTGCTGCTGGGCCTGCTGTGGGCGCCCCTGCTCTGGCTCGGCCTGCTGCTCACCGCCTGGGTGGCCTACTTCTTCCGCGATCCGGCGCGGGTGACGCCCGAGGAGGAGGGGATCGTGGTCAGCGCCGCCGACGGCGTGGTGCAGGCGATCGCGCCGCGCCGCCCGCCGCCCGAGCTCGGGCTCGGCGATGCGCCGCTGACCTGCATCAGCGTGTTCCTGAACGTCCTCGACGTGCACGTGAACCGGGCGCCGGTGGCGGGACGGATCACCCGGCTCGTGCACCACCCGGGCAAGTTTCTCAACGCCGCCGACGACAAGGCCTCGGACGAGAACGAGCGCCAGTCGTTCCGCATCGAGACGGAGCAGGGCCAGGCGTTCGGGCTGGTCCAGATCGCCGGCCTGATCGCACGCCGCATCGTGCGCTTCGTCGAGCAGGGCGAGGTCGTGCATGCCGGGCAGCGGGTCGGGCTGATCCGCTTCGGCAGCCGCTGCGACGTCTACCTGCCGGACGGCATGGCGCCGCAGGTGCTGCTCGGCCAGCGGGCGATCGCGGGCGAGACGGTGCTGGCCGACGGCCGGCGCAATCGGGCGGCGAGCGGCGGGAGGCGAAGCTGATGTTGGCGAGACGCAGACGCCGGCCGCTGCGGGCCCAGCCGCTGATCCATCTGGTGCCGAACATCTTCACGGTGATGAGCCTGTGCGCCGGCCTGACCGCGATCCGCTACGGCCTCGACCAGCGCTACGAGCTGGCGCTGACGCTGATCGTCGTGGCGGGCGTGCTCGACGGCCTCGACGGCCGCTCGGCGCGGCTCCTGAAGATCACCTCCAAGCTCGGCGCGCAGCTGGATTCGCTGGCCGATTTCCTGAGCTTCGGCGTCGCCCCGGCGGTCCTGGTCTATCTCTGGACGCTCAACCAGGTGAAGGGCATCGGCTGGTCGCTGGCCCTGCTGTTCGCGACCTGTTGCGCGCTGCGCCTGGCCCGCTTCAACACCGAGCTCGAGGGCGACCAGCATCCGCCCTGGATGAGCCGGTTCTTCACCGGCCTGCCGGCGCCGGCGGCGGCCGGCTGCCTGATCATGCCGATGCTCGCGACCTTCGCCCTCGGCCAGACCTGGCCGCGCAACTGGGAGCTGAACGCGCTCCTCACGCTGGTCGTCGCCGTGCTGATGGTCAGCCGGGTGCCGACCTTCTCCATCAAGATGATCGTGGTGCGGGTCAAGCCCGAGTGGATCCTGCCGACCCTGATCGGCGTCGGCCTGCTCGCCGCCGCCTTGCTGAACACGCCGTGGCTGACGCTGCTCGCGGTCGGCGTGGCCTATCTCGTGAGCCTGCCGGTCAGCGTCGTCGTCGCGTATCGGCTGCGCCGGCAGCACGAGCGCGAAAGCGCCGCCGCGGCGTCGCCCGGCGCGCAGCCGGAAAGCCGTGCCGAGCGGATCGTGCGGCTCGGCGCGGGCGCGAAGCCGCAGCAGCGCGACGCCTCCTGACCGCTGCCTGCGGCCGCCGCGGACGAGCCGGATGCTGGACGCGCGGCTGCGGCGCCTCGTCGATCCGGCCCTCGACCGGCTCTGCCGGCCGCTCGCCGCGCGCGGCCTGCCCGCCGACGCCGTCACCATCGCGGGCTTCGCGATCGGCGTCGGCGCCGCCGCGGCCATCGCCGCGCAGGCCTACCTGCTGGGCCTCGGCCTGTTGCTGCTCAACCGCCTGTTCGACGGCCTGGACGGTGCGGTCGCGCGCCAGCGCGGCCTCACCGATCGCGGCGGCTTCCTCGACATCGTCCTCGACTTCCTGGTCTACGCCGCGGTGCCGTTCGCCTTCGCCCTGGCCGAGCCCGCGACGAACGCGCTGCCCGCCGCCTTCCTGGTCTTCAGCTTCGTCGGCAGCGGCACGTCGTTCCTGGCCTTCGCGATCATGGCGGCCAAGCGCGGCATCACGACCGAGCTGCGCGGC
>DASUGG010000252.1:0-4020 GCA_036274135.1 Geminicoccaceae bacterium | reverse complement strand
GACCGAGGCGCTGCGCATCCAGGAAAAGCAGCTTGCCTCGGATCACGTCGATGTGGCGCGCGGTCTCGTCAACCTCGCGTCGCTGTACACCGATCAGGGCCGCTATGCGCAGGCCGAGCCCTTGGTCAGGCGCGCCCTCGTCATTCGCGAGAAGACGCTCGGCCCGGAGCACCCCGATGTCGCCGCCATTGTTAGCGTTCTTGCGGAGCTGCACTGGGTGCAGAGCCGCAACGCAGAGGCCGAACCCTTGATGAAGCGCGCCCTCGCGATCGACGAGAAGGCGCTCGGTCCGGAGCATCCGTCCGTCGCCGCCGATCTGAACAACCTGGCCGCGCTCGCCCGGACGCAAGGCCGCTACACCGAGGCCGAGCCTTTGATGAAGCGCGCCCTCGCGATCGACGAGAAGACGCTTGGTCCGGAACACCCGCAGGTCGCCACCGCGCTCAACAATCTTGCGGTGCTCTCCCGGGCTCAGGGCCGCAACGCCGAGGCCGAGCCGCTATACAAACGCGCGCTTGCGATCCGCGAGAAGGCGCTTGGCCCGGCGCACCCGTCGGTCGCCGTCACTCTCAACAACCTCTCGGTGCTCTATCAGGAGGAGGGCCGGCCCGCCGAGGCCGAGCCGTTGGCCAAACGCGCTCTTGCGATCAGCGAGAAGGCGCTCGGTCCCACCCACCCGCAGGTCGCAGTCCGTCTGGACACGCTTGCGGGGCTCTATACCGACCAGCGCCGCCATGCCGAAGCGGAACCGCTGTATAAGCGCGCCCTCGTTATCAGCGAGAAGGCGTTTGGCTCCGAGCATCCCGAGGTCGCCACCCGCCTCACCAACCTCGCCGTGCTGTACCGGGTGCAGCGCCGTTATGCCGAGGCCGAGCCTGCCGCGAAACGCGCGCTTGCGATCCGCGAGAAGGCGCTCGGTGCCGAGCACCCGGACGTCGCCATCGCGCTCGTCAACCTTGCTGCGGTGTACCGGGCGCAAGGCCGCATCGCCGACGCCGAACCCTTGTATAAGCGCGCGCTCGCGATCCGTGAGAAGGCGCTCGGCGCCGATCATCGGGACACCGCGGCGGTGCGGCGCGACCTGCAGGCGTTGACGCCGTCGACGCCCGCCGCCGACGGGCAGCGGTGAGGGGCGGACTTATCGAATATCGTCCAGCGACTTGAGCGCGCACCAGCGCTCGCGCGATTGCCCGTCGAGCAGGCGCTGCGCCAAAGCGGCCACCTCCGCCACGTCGGAGGCCTGCATGCGCAGGTTCTGGGCCGACGCCGCGGCATTGATCCTCTCGATCACGGCCGCCGCGGTTTGCGCCGGGCGCGCCGAGGGACCGCCGCACAGCGCGCTTTGCAGGCCTTGCAGCAGCGCCGATTCGAAACCGCGGACGCGGCGCCCGGTCAAGGCCGTGCCGACCTGGCTGCCGCGGCTCGCCACCAGCTCGATGCGGTCGCGCAGCTCCATCACCACCATATCGGGCGCGACACTCTTGATCGCTTCGTATTGGCGCCGGTAGGCCTCGCGAAATCGCGCGTCGTCGGTCGACTGGGCAGCCGATTGGCCGGGCCATGCTCCGGCTCCAAGCACGAGCACGCAGAGGAACATGCGCCTCGCATGCGCGTTCCTCATCGGGGCTGCCCCCGGCCGATCAGGCTGCGGCACATCTGCTGGCGGTATGCGTCGAGAAGCTGGGGCAGCGACGTATCGAGTCCCTCGTTGCCGCAGGGCGTGGCGCGCAGCTCCCGGTCGATCGTCTGCATGCGCGCGGTGTCGGGCGGATGGCTGGAGGGGAACGCGAACGCGACCGCGCCGCGGCGCTTCTCGGCCGCGCGTGCGGCGACGACCTGCTCGTAGAGCTTCGCTCCGATCTTGCCGCGCAAGGCCCGTGCGATCACCGGGCTGTCGGTGTTGCGCCCCATCTCGAGCAGCTTGTCGCTCATCGACGCCAGGAAGTACCAGCTCGTGCCGAGCATGAAGATGGCGTGGCGCAGCTTGCCGTCTTTGCCGATGCGGCATTGCCGGCCGAGCAGCTCCGCGGCGGCGAGGTCGGCCGCCAGCTCGTGCTTCTGGCGCTGGCGCGCTTCCGCGAGCATCAGCTCCGGACACGCCCGCGCCTCGTCCTTCTCGCGCTCGGTCATCCGGCTCAGGCGCAGCCGGTCGGGCTCGTCCGTCATGGTGCGGCCGAGCCGCAGGTGCCCCATCTCATGGGCCAGCACGAACGCCAGCGCGCCGCGCATCAGCCAGCCGATGCGCTGATTGACCGGCGTGTTCGCGGACAGCGTCGCCGGGTCCCAGAGCTTGCGCGCTGCGTCGAGGCCGAGCGCGTCGACGGTGGCGAGCGCGGCCGCCAGGTCGGGCTGGATTTTGTTCTGCGTCAGCACGGTCGCCGCCGTAAGCCGCTTCCACATCGCCGTGTTCAGGAAGATCGTTCCGCTGTCTTCGTGCGCGAGCGCGCCGCCGCTCAGGCCGTCCGCCGTGAAGTTGTCGATGCCTTCGTCGGCGAGCAGGCCGGCCTCGGGCAGCCGCCGGGCGTCGATCATGTAGAGGTTGAGCCAGCCGGGGCGATGCGGCCGGTTGATCTGCACGCCTTGCCATTGCCTGGGCACCGCCAGCGCCAAGGCGCCCGCCACTTCGAATGCGATCTCGGGGAAGTAGGTGTCGATCACGCCGGCGCGTTCGAGCTTGCTTGCGAAGCCGAACGACCGGCCCTGCGCCGCCAACTCGAAAGGCCACAAGGTGCAAATCAGAACGGCGCCGGCCCAACGATGCAGTGCTGCGGTTCGCATGCGACTCATGGCGGGCTCCTTTCCGGAAAACCAATGCGCCTTATCGCCGGACGTGCGTGTAATGCTGTGGTCGATGTCCGATCCGGCCTCTTCAACGGGGCTCAATTCGCGGAGGGCGAAACGCACTCCGCCGTCGATCTGACATCGCAAAAAGTATGAGATTGCCGGTCGCGCCAAGTCAAAGCCAATCTTGCGCTGAGGCGGCGTCGAGCCGGCGCCCAGATGTCGAGCCGTAATATGATACCGCCGCAGACCCACGCCGGATGACCCGGCTGTGGCGGCCTGCTATGGACTGTGTGCACTTGAGTGACGTTCGTTGTCATCCGGGGCTGCGGCGAGGCCGCTGTCGGAGCATGACGCGGAGACTCGGTCCCTGCATCGCGATCGCGTTCTGCGCCGGTCTGTCGGCTGCGGCGGCGCAGACCGTGCGGACCGAGGCGCCGTGCAGCCCGGTGATCGGCCGCACCCAGGGCAACGTCACCATCAACATTTCAGGCGGCTGCACCGCGCTGCTCGCGCCGGCGCAAATCCGGCAGATCATCGACGGCGTGCTGGCCGGCCGTGCCATTCCGCCCGAACTCTTGGAGAAGAACGAACAGCTCGCCCAACGGCTCGGCGTCACCGATATGGCGGTGACGACGTTCTTCCGGATCATGGGCGAGCGGAAGGTCGCGGTCGAAGACCTTGACGCCAAGCTGCGCGAGATCGCGGCACGCCATCTGACGCTGCTCAAGCAGATCGAGTCGCTGCCCGGCGAGGACCCGCAGGTTGCGTCGCTCAAGAAAGAGGCGGGCGAATCGATCGGCGCGGGCGACTACGTGCGCGCCGAGAGCCTGCTGCGGCAGGCCTTCGATGCCGACCTCGTTGCGGCGCGCAAGGCGCAGGACGCCGCCAACCGGCGCTTTGTCACCGCGGCTAAAACCAGGGCCGATCTCGGCCAGCTCAAGCTGTCGCAACTGCAATACGACGCGGCGGCGCGCGAATTCCAGGCGGCCGCCGATCTATTGCCTGGCTCTGAGCCGCTGGTCCGGGCGCAGTATCTGTCGTCCTCCGGCCAGGCCGCCTTCGCGGCGGGCGCCTACCCGCGCGCCGCGGCCGCGTTTACCGAAGCGCTGCGCATCCGGGAGCGGCTGCTTCCCCCCGACAACACCGACGTTGCCGCCAGCCTGAACAACCTCGCGGTGCTCTACCGGATGCAAAGCCGCTACCCCGAGGTCGAGCCGCTGCACAAGCGCGCCCTCG
>DASUGG010000251.1:0-5482 GCA_036274135.1 Geminicoccaceae bacterium | reverse complement strand
ATCGAGTCGAGCACGCGCAGCACTTCGTCAAAGTTCCGACCGGTGCTCATCGGATAGGTAAGCATGAGCTTCACCTTCTTGTCGGGACCGATGACGAAGACCGAGCGGATCGTGGCGTTGTCCGCAGGCGTCCTGCCTTCCTTCTTCGCCGCCGCGTTGGGATGAATCATGTCGTAGAGCTGGGCCACCTTGAGATCGGCATCGCCGATCATCGGATAGTTGACGGCATGTCCGCCGGTGTCCTCGATGTCTTTCGCCCACTTCTTGTGATCGCTCACCGGGTCGATGCTGAGGCCGATGATCTTGCAGTTGCGCTTGTCGAACTCGGGCTTGAGCTTCGCCATGTAGCCGAGTTCGGTGGTGCAGACCGGCGTGAAATCCTTGGGGTGCGAGAAGAGCACGCACCAGCTGTCGCCCACCCAGTCGTAGAACCGGATCCGGCCGACCGTCGTGTCGGCCTCGAAGTCCGGTGCCGTCTCGTTGATCTGCAGCGTCATGACGGTTTCCTTCGCAGTTGCGCTCAAGCGGACAGGCGCTCCGGCCGGCGGCGGCGCGAACGACATCACCGGGCCGAATGCCCGACGCCCGACGGTTGCCGATCTAGCCGGAACCTCGTTTCAGCACGATGTCTGAACGGGGCTGTTATGGAACAATCCGCTCGGGCCGCCAAGATGGCTGCAGCGAGATCGGCGCGGCGGCAGGCAAGGGGCGCCGCTAGCGCCACATCGCGCGCAGCCTGGCGCCGAGATCGACCCGCGCCGCGACCGCCTTGCATGTCTCGCCCGGCCAGGCGGGCGCGGCGAGGCCGTGCCGGAGCAGCTCGAACCGGTCGATGAGCGCATCGGGGATGAAGCGCGTGCGCGGCGCGCTGACGTAGCGGTCGCCGTGCCGGCTCTGGCCGTGCGCGTAGAAGCGCTGCGGCTGGATCAGGTGCAGCTCGTCCCTCGCCCGGGTCATCGCGACGTAGAGGAGGCGACGCTCCTCCTCGATCTCGGCGGCCGTGTCGGTCGCCATGTCGGAGGGAATGCAGCCGTCGACGACGTTCAGGATGTAGACCGCCTGCCACTCCTGTCCCTTGGCCGAATGGATCGTCGAGAGGACGAGATAGTCCTCGTCGCGGTGCGGCGGGCCGGCCTCGTCGCCGATGCCCTGGGGCGGGTCGAGGGTGAGATCGCAGAGGAACCGCTCGCGGCTCGGATGGCTGGCGGCGATCTGCTCGAGCTGGTCCAGGTCCGCCTGGCGCGCCCACGGGAACTCGTAGAGCGCGGCGAGCAGCGGATCGTAGAAGGCGCGCACGCGGCCGAGTTGACCCTGCCACGCGCCGCCGGCCGCGAGATCGCGCATCAACCGCACCAGACCGGGCCACAGCTCGGCCGCCGCGGCCGGCGCCGGGAAATCGGCCAGCGCCGCGAAGTCGTGCCGTTGCGCCTCGAGACGTTCCACGGCTCTGCGCGCCGTCGCCGGGCCGACCCCTTGCAGCAGCTGCAGCGTGCGGTAGGCCGCGACCCGGTCGCGGGGGTTCTCCGCCCAGCGCAGGATCGCCAGCACGTCCTTGACGTGCGCCGCCTCGAGGAACTTGAGGCCGCCATATTTGACGAACGGGATGTTGCGCCGCGCGAGCTCGACTTCGAGGGCGCCGCTGTGGTGGCTGGCGCGGCACAGCACCGCCTGGCGGCGCAGCGCGATGCCCGCCTCGCGGCTCTCGAGGATGCGGCCGACCACGTAGTCGACCTGGCCGGCCTCGTCGCGCACCGTGACCAGCAGAGGCTTCTGGCGCGAGGGGCGCTCGGAGAAGAGGTTCTTCGTGAAGCGCTCCTGCGCCAGGCCGATCACCGCGTTGGCGGCGGCGAGGATCGGCTGGGTGGAGCGGTAGTTCTGCTCGAGCGTCGCGATCGCCGCCGGCGGATCGAAGCTGTTCGGAAAATCCAGGATGTTGCGCACGCTCGCGGCGCGGAAGCCGTAGATCGCCTGGGCGTCGTCGCCGACCACGGTCACGCCGCGGCCATCGGGCTTCATCGCCAGCAGGATCGCCGCCTGCAGGGCGTTGGTGTCCTGATACTCGTCGACCAGCACGTAGTCGAACCGCGCGCCGACGTCGGCCGCCAGCGCCGGCACCGCCATCAGCTGCTGCCAGTAGAGCAGCAGGTCGTCGTAGTCGAGCACGCTCTGGCGCTGCTTGGCCTCGACGTAGCCCGCGAACAGGCTCTTGAGCTCGCTCTCCCAGTCGCTGCACCAGGGGAAGGCTTTGCGCAGCACCGCGTCCAGGCGCTGCCCCGCATTGACCGCATAGGAATAGATGGCGAGGCAGGTGGTCTTGCGCGGGAACCGGCGATCCTGCTGGCTCAGCCCCTGCTCGTCGCGCACGAGATCGATCAGGTCGGCGGCGTCGCTGCGGTCGAGCACGGTGAAGCCGGGATCGAGACCGATCTGCTCGGCATAGAGCCGCAGCATGCGGGCGCCGACGGCGTGGAAGGTGCCGGACCACGGGATCGCCGCAGGCACCGAGGGGCCGCTTCGCAGCTGCTCGCAGACCTGCCCGGCGCGGCGGATCATCGCCTCGGCGGCGCGGCGCGTGAAGGTGAGCAGGAGAATCCGGCGCGGATCGGCGCCGTGCAGGATCAGATGCGCGACGCGGTGCGCCAGGGTGTTGGTCTTACCGGAGCCGGCGCCGGCGATCACCAGGAGCGGGGGCCCGGGCTCGAGCCTGCCGTCGGCGGGCACGCCGAAGGCCACCGCGGCGCGCTGTTGCGGATTCAGTGTGGTGTGATGTGATGCGCTATGCACCAGATCGTCATAGCGCGAGAGAGAGCGGACCGCCAGGGGCGCCGTCCGCCGGCCTGCCGCTGTGACGATTCAGCCTACCGCGCCGCCCGCCCCATGTCCGGCGCGAAGACTTTCACGCGCGGGCGGCTGCGGTATGATGCACGGCGACAAGGAGGCGGCGCCATGCGAATCTCGGCGATCGAGACCATCCGGCTCGACGAGTTCCCCAACCTGCTCTGGGTCCAGGTGCACACCGACGAGGGTCTGGTCGGGCTGGGCGAGACGTTCTTCGGGCCGCAGGCGGCCGCCGCCTACATCCACGAGACCGCGGCGCCGCGCCTGATCGGCCAGGACCCGCTGGCGATCGACCGGCACTCGCGCACGCTCTTGAACAACTACCTGGGATTCTCGGGCACCGGCGCCGAGATGCGCGGCGCCTCGGCGATCGACATCGCGCTCTGGGACATCTTCGGCCAGGCCACCGGCCAGCCGATCCATCAGCTGCTCGGCGGGCTGTCGCGCCCCTGCATCCGCACCTTCAACACCTGCGCCGGCTACCGCTACGTCCGCCAGAACCGCGGCCAGCTGACCGACAACTGGGGCCTGCCGCAGGGCGATCAGGCCGGGCCGTACGAGGATCTCGACGCGTTCCTGCACCGCGCCGACGAGCTCGCCGAGAGCCTGCTCGGCCAGGGCATCACGGGCATGAAGATCTGGCCGTTCGACAACGCCGCCGAGGCGTCGGGCGGCCTCTACATCAGCCCCGCCCAGCTCGACCAGGCGCTCGAGCCGTTCCGCAAGATCCGCAGCGCCGTGGGCGATCGCATGGACATCATGGTCGAGTTCCACTCGCTGTGGAACCTCCCGACCGCCAGGCGGATCTGCGCCGCGCTCGAGGAGTTCGAGCCGTTCTGGTTCGAGGATCCGATCAAGATGACCAATGCCGATGCGCTGGCGAGCCTCGCCGGCTCGACGCCCGTGCCGATCTGCGCGAGCGAGACGCTGGCCACCCGCAGCGCCTTCCGCGAGCTGCTCGAGCGCGACGCTGTCGGCGTCGTGATGCTCGACCTCTCCTGGGTCGGCGGCCTGTCGGAGGCGCGCAAGATCGCGGCGATGGCCGAGACCTACCATCTGCCGGTGGCGCCGCACGACTGCACCGGCCCGGTCGTGCTGACCGCCTCGGTGCACCTGTCGCTGAACGCGCCGAACGCGCTGATCCAGGAGACCGTGCGCGCCTTCTACACCGGCTGGTACAGGGAGCTGGTGACGGAGCTGCCCGACATCCGCAACGGCTTCGTGCATCCGATGACCGGTCCCGGGCTCGGCACCCGGCTGCAGCCGGGCGTGCTCGAGCGCAAGGATGCGACCATCCGCAGGACCGCGGCGGACTAGCCCTCGGTCGCGGGGAGCGTGGCATGACCCGGCGGGCGACCATCAAGGACGTGGCGTGGGCGGCCGGCGTCTCGACGGTGACGGTATCGCGCGTCGCCAACGCGCCCTCCCTGGTCCGGCCGGAGACCCGGGCACGCGTCGAGGAGGCGATGCGCCAGCTCGGCTATGCCCCCAACGCGGCGGCGCAGTCCATGCGCACCAAGGTGTCGCGCACGATCGGCTTCATGGTCCCCGACCTCACCAACTACCCGAACGCCGCGGTCGCCAAGGCCGCCGAGGCGACGCTCGCGGATGCCGGCTACTACATGCTGCTGACCGACAGCGACCGCGACCCGCAGCGCGAGGCGCGCTTCCTGCGCCTGCTGCGCGCCCGCCAGGTCGACGGCATCATCCTCTATCTGTCGAACGAGGACGACCGCGAGGTGCAGGCGACGATCCAGGGGCTGGGCATGCCGGTCGTGGTGCTCGACCGCAAGCTGCCGTTCGCGGTCGACGCCGTGCTCAGCGAGCACCAGGCGGCGATGCTGGCGACCGTGCGGCATCTCGCCGAGCACGGCCGCCGCCGCCTCGCGCTGCTTTCGCTGAACCTGCGCATCCGGCCGCGGCGCGAGCGGGTGCGGGCGTTCCGCGCCGCGGTGCGCGCCGCCGGGCTGGCGCCCGACGAGCAGCATGTGGTGCTCGCCGACGCCACCGCGGTGCACGCCGCGGTCGAGCGCCTGCTGGACACGGCGCCCCTCCCCGACGCCCTGCTGGTCGACGGCAGCCGGCTGCTCGCCGCCACCTTCGACATTCTGCACCGCCGGCGTCTGGCGGTGCCGCGCGAGATCGCCGTGATCGCCATCGACCCGGTCGAACCGCTGGCCGCGGCGATGCCGGAGGTGATCGGCATCGCCCGCGATTTCGCCGAGATCGGCCGGCGCGGCGCGCAGCTGATGATCGATCGCCTGACCGGCGCGCTGACCGGCCCGCCGGTCACCGTCCTGCTGCCCAGCCGGTCGGTGCTCGCCGAGCCCACCGCGGATTCGCCCGCCTCTTCGTTGCGCGTCGTGGCTCGACGTAGATGTTGAAGTTTTCATTGCGGCCGACTATCGCTCGCCGCAAGCACCGTGCTGGGAGCCCATCATGATCGATCGGGATGATGTCGCCTTCTATCGCGACAACGGCTACCTCGTCGTCCGCGACGTCCTGAGCCAGGCCGAGGTCCAGGCGCTGCGCGAGGTCACCGACGCCTTCGTCGAGCGCGCCCGCAGCGTCACCAGCCACAACGAGATCTACGATCTCGAGGACAGTCATTCGCCGGCCGAGCCGCGGGTGCGCCGCATCAAGG
>DASUGG010000250.1:0-5122 GCA_036274135.1 Geminicoccaceae bacterium | reverse complement strand
CATCGCCGTCGGCGAGCCCGACCGCCGCCTTGAGGCGCGCCAGGCGCTCGGCGTCGAGGAACTTGGCGACCGGGCCCTTGGGCTCGCCTTCGCCATACTGGACGTAGCCGAGGCCGGGCGCGCCCAGGCTCTGCGCGAAGGTGACCATCTGATCGAAGAAGCTGCGCGGCCGGCCGACCGCGCCGGGTGCCGGCATCGCGCGCACCACGGCGCCGCCAGCGACCGCCTTCGCGAACACCGCGAAGCCGCCGCCGGCGAAGATCCCGCCGACGTCGGCGATCTCGATCGGGTTGCGCAGATCCGGCTTGTCGCTGCCGTACTTGAGCATCGCCTCGCGATAGGGGATGCGCGGGAACGGCGGCGGCGTCACCTGCCAGTCGGAGAACTCCGTGAACAGGCCGAACATCACCGGCTCGACCGCGGCGAATACGTCCTCCTGCTCGACGAACGCCATCTCCAGGTCGAGCTGGTAGAACTCGCCCGGCGAGCGGTCGGCGCGCGCGTCCTCGTCGCGAAAGCAGGGTGCGATCTGGAAGTAGCGGTCGAAGCCCGACATCATGAACAGCTGCTTGTACTGCTGCGGCGCCTGCGGCAGGGCGTAGAACTTGCCGGGATGCAGGCGCGAGGGCACCAGGAAGTCGCGCGCGCCCTCGGGCGAGCTCGCGGTCAGGATCGGCGTCTGGAACTCGACGAAGCCCTGCTCCTCCATGCGCCGGCGGATCGAGGAGATGATGCGCGAGCGCAGCAGGACGTTGTGGTGCATCGCCTCGCGGCGCAGGTCCAGAAAGCGGTAGCGAAGGCGCGTGTCCTCGGGGAAGTCGCGGTCGGCGTTGACCTGCAGGGGCAGCGTCTCCGCCGGCGACTCCACGACCAGCGCCTCGGCGACCAGCTCGACCTCGCCGGTCGCGAGCTTCGGGTTGACCGTCTCCTCGCTGCGCGCCACGACCCGGCCGGTCACCGTCAGCACGCTCTCCAGCCGGACGGCCTCGGCCTCGGCGAAGAAGGCGTCCTCGGGCTGGAACACGATCTGAGTGATGCCGTAATGATCGCGCAGGTCGATGAACAGCAGCTGGCCGTGATCGCGCTTGCGGTGAACCCATCCGGACAGCCGCACGTGCTGGCCGACGTCTGCCGCGCGCAGCGCGCCGCAGTTATGGGTGCGATAGGGATGCATCGGGCCCTCGTGGCTTGCTGGCTGCAAAGGTCGTGGCGGCGCTAAAGGTCCGCAAAGCCGGTCGCGTGTCAAGCGAGAGACAAGGTTTGCGTCGGCCGTCCGCTCTCCTATGTTGGCCGTCCCGGGCCGCGTTACAGAAGGTGAAGCGCGCGCATGACGTTGCTGACCAAGACCGCCGACATCGCCGATCTCTGCGACGAGCTGGCGCAGGAGCCGTTCGTCGCCATCGACACCGAATTCATGCGCGATCGCACCTATTGGCCCAAGGTGTGCCTGATCCAGCTCGCGGGGCGCAACAGGCATGCCGCGATCGACCCCTTGGCGCCGGGCATCGACCTGGCGCCGCTGTTCGCGCTGATGGCGAACCCGGCAGTGGCGAAGGTTTTCCATGCCGCCCGCCAGGACGTCGAGATCTTCCACCACCTCAGCGGCGCGATCCCGACGCCGCTGTTCGACACCCAGCTCGCCGCCATGGTGTGCGGCTACGGCGAGGAGGTGAGCTACGAGACCCTGGTCACGCGGCTCGCCAAGGGGCGGATCGACAAGAGCTCGCGCTTCACCGACTGGGCGCGCCGGCCGCTGACCCGGCAGCAGCTCGACTACGCCCTCGCCGACGTCATCCACCTGCGCGTGGTCTATCAGCGCCTCGAGGCGCAGCTGCGGCAGACCGGGCGCAGCGAATGGGTCGCGCAGGAGCTGGCCGGCCTGACCGATCCCAGGACCTACGAGCAGCCGCCCGAGGAGGCTTGGCGGCGGATCAAGGTGCGCTCGCGCGAGCCGCGCTTTCTCGCCGTCGTGCAGGCGCTCGCGGCTTGGCGTGAGCGCGAGGCGCAGCGCCGCGATCTGCCGCGCAACCGCATCCTGCGCGACGACCTCCTGCTCGAGCTCGCCGCCAGCCGGCCGCGCTCGATCGACGACATCGCCAAGCTCAGGCGGATCTCCCTCGACCGGGGCAGCGCCGCGGGAGCGACGGCCGCCGTGCGCGCGGCGCTCGAGCTGCCCGAGGCCGAGCTGCCGGAGATCGAGCCGGCCGCCAAGCTGCCGCGCGGCATCGGCCCCCTGGTCGACCTGCTGCGGGTGCTGCTCAAGTTCCAGTGCGAGGAGCACCACGTGGCGCAGCGGCTGGTCGCGACCACGGCCGACCTGGAGGCGATCGCCGCCTTCGACGCGCCGGACGTGCCGGCGCTGCGCGGCTGGCGCCTGGACGTGTTCGGCCGCGCCGCCTTGACCTTGAAGCAGGGCAGGCTCGGCCTCGCCGTCGACCGCGGCAAGGTGGTCCTGGTGCCGATGCCGCGCCTGGTCGAGCCGGCCTGACGCCGTGCCCGCAGGCCGCGCGGGCCGTATCCTGCTGGTCGGCCGCGGCAGCTTTCTCGCGCAGCATGCGCTCGCGGCGCTGAGCCCGGCCCACGTCGAGGCCGTGGGCCACGACCAGATCGAGCGACCCGACCTGCTCGACGGCGTCGGCTGCATCGTCAGCTTCTGCCGCCATCCCCTGGCCGCGACCGACGCCTACCGGCCGGAGCGGATGGACCCGGATCTTCGCCTCGCGCGGCGGATCGGCCGGCGCGACGTCGCCTATGTCATGCTGAGCTCGCGCAAGGTCTATGCGCCGGGCGACGCTCCGCTTTCGGAAACCTCGCCGATCGGCCCGGGCGATGCCTACGGCCGCCACAAGCTCGCCCTCGAGCGCATGCTGCGCGACCTGCTCGGCGAGCGCCTGACCGTGCTGCGCCTCGCCAACGTCTTCGGCTACGAGCGCATCCCCGGCCGCCGCACCTTCGTCGCGCTCTCGCTCGACCAGCTCGCGAGGGAGGCCTGCATCCACTACGCGATGAGCCCGTTCGTCGAGCGCGATTTCCTGCCGGTCACGGCGTTCGCCCAGGTCCTCGCGCATATCCTGACGGCGCCGCCCGGCGGCGTCCTCAACGTCGGCTCCGGCATCGGCCTGCCGACCGGCCGCCTGGCGCTCTGGATCCTCGAGGGCTTAGGCCGCGGCGCGCTGGTGATCGACTCGATCGGGGAGAAGGACGCCTTCGTGCTCGACGTCGCCCGGCTGACCGGCCTGTACGGCCCGCCCTGCTCCTATGCGGAGCTGCGCGACGCCTGCGTCGCGATCGGCCGGCGGCTGGCGGAAGAGCTGGCTCAGTCCAGCCGCTGAGCGCGAAAGCGCGGCGTCGCCGGGTCGAAGTCGTCCTGCGCCGCCACCAGCCGAAGCTCGTCGGCGCCGCTCGCCTGCGTGCGCTCGACAAGGTCGAACGTCGCCGACACCGCCCGCTCGAGCGCCAGGCCGACATCGGCGGCGCGCAGGTAATGGCCGAGAAACAGCGCGCTGAAGACGTCGCCCGTGCCGCCGGGCGCGATCGCGAGGCGCGGCGTCGCGACCAGCCATGCGCCCTCGGCGCCGTCGGCCAGCACCGCGAGGCCCGGATCGTCGCCGAGACTGAGGCCGGTCGCCACCACCAGCCGCGGCCCGTTTGCGCGCAGCCGGGCCGTCGCGCGCCGGGCCTCGACCAGCGTCGTCACGGGCTGCGCCGCCAGGAAGGCGAGCTCGAAGCGGTTCGGCGTCACGATGTCGGCCGCGGGCACCAGCCGGTCGCGCATCAGCTCGGGAATGCCGGCGCTGACAAAGACGCCGGGGCCGTCGTCGCCGATCACCGGATCGCAGAGATAGAGGGCGTCGGGCCGCGCAGCCCGCAGCGCCGCCCGCGCGTCGAGCACGATCCCGCCGACCGCGGCGTCGCCGAGATAGCCGCTGAGCATCGCGCCGCAGCGCCCGAGCGCGCCGCGCCGCACCACGCCGTCGAGGATCTGCGCGATCCGCTGCGGCTCGACCTTGTGGCCGTGCCAGCTGCCGTGGCCCGGATGATGGGCGAGCTGCACGGTGTTGATCGCGATCACCTCGAAGCCGAGGCGCTGCAGCGGCAGCGTCGCGGCGCTGTTGCCGACATGGCCGGCAGCGACCTGGGACTGGATCGAGAGGACCGCCTGATCGGCGAGCGGCAGCCCCTCGCCGCGGCCGAGGGAAAGGCTCACCGCGTGAGAGCGTCCCGGCAGGCGAGGGCGACGCGGTCCAGGATCGCGTCGGCGTCGATCTGCTGCTCGCGATAGAGGTCCGGGATGTCGCCCGACTGGCCGAAGCGCTCGACGCCGAGCGGATAGACCCGGCGGGCCGACGCGCTGCCGAGCCAGGCGAGCGTCGCGGGGTGGCCGTCGAGCACGGTGACGAGCGCCGCACCGGGCGCGAGCGGCGCCAGCAGGCGCTCGATGGCCGCCTGGCCGCCTGCCCCGCCGGCCGCCCGCCGGCGCTGGACCGCGCGCCAGTCGGCATGCAGCCGGTCGGCGGAGGTGACCACCAGCACGCCGAGCTCCGGCAGATCGTCGAGCTGCTCCGCCGCCTCCAGCACTTCCGGCATGACCGCGCCCATGCCGACCAGGGCGAGGCCGCAGCCCGGCGCCGGCTGGCGCAGCCAGTAGCCGCCCTGCAGCGTCGCCGCGGCGAGATCGGGGGTCATGCTGCGCTCGGGCTGCGCGATCGGCCGGGTCGACAGGCGCAGATAGACCGAGCCGCCATCGGGTGCCTGCAAATACTCGAAGGCGAAGCGCATGATGACGGCCATCTCGTCGACATAGGCCGGCTCGAACGCCAGGAGGTTCGGCTGGCCGATGCCGATCAGCGGCGTCGCGACCGACTGGTGCGCGCCGCCCTCGGGGGCGAGCGTGATGCCCGACGGCGTGGCCACCAGCAGGAAGCGGGCGTCCTGATAGCTGGCATAGGTCAGGGCATCGAGGCCGCGCGCGATGAACGGGTCGTAGAGCGTGCCGACCGGCAAGAGCCGCGTGCCGAACAGCGGCCCGGCGAGGCCGAGCGCCGCGAGCATCAGGAACAGGTTGTTCTCGGCGATGCCGAGCTCGATGTGCTGGCCCGTGCGGCTCTCGGCCCAGGGCTGG
>DASUGG010000249.1:0-11262 GCA_036274135.1 Geminicoccaceae bacterium | reverse complement strand
GCCCGGCCCCAGGGTCAGCGCGTCGATGCCGTCCATCGCCGCGATCGCGTCGAGATCCTCGAACGCCCGCGCCGTCTCCAGCATCACCGTGACGAAGACCTGGCGATTGGCGAAGGCCTGCCGCTCGGCCAGCGTGCCGGCTGTGCCGAAGTCGTTGCCGGGCGAGAGCCCGGTCATGCCGCGCCGGCCGAGCGGCGCGTAGCGCGACGCGGCGACGATCTCGGCGGCGTGCGCCGCCGATTCGACCTGCGGGCAGTGCAGGTTCCAGACGCCGACGTCGAGCAGCCGCGTGATCCACTCGCGGTTCGCCTTGGGCGGCCGCACCGCGATCGGAAATCCAGGGCGCGCGCCAGCACCGCCATGTCGGCGACGGTCTCGATCGAGGGCGAGGAATGCTCCATGTCGATGCGCGCGAAGTCGAGACCGGCCGCCTTGAGCAGAGGCAGGATCGCCGGATTGCGGATCAGGTTGACCCAGGTGCCGATCTGCGCCTCGCCGCGCTCGACCGCCGCACGTATCCGGTTCGCCTTCATGCGTTTCCCCTTCGATCCTTCGCCAGTAGGAGTTCCGCCATTGCGGCTGTCAAGCACAGCGCGCAGATTGACGGTTCGTCAGCCCGACCGTCACACCGCCAGGGGGAGACACCGATGGCCGCGCTTCAAGGTGAGGGCGAATATCGCTACGAGATCGTCAACGACTGGGCCAAGGTGCCGCCCGGCATGGAGTGGCGCGAGGTCGGCGGGGTCGCCGTCGACCACCATGACAACGTCTACGTGTTCAACCGCGGCCCGCATCCGATGCTGGTGTTCGACCGCGACGGCAACTTCCTGCGCTCCTGGGGCGAAGGGCTGTTCCCGCGCGCGCACGGCGCCCACTTCGCGGCCGACGAGACACTCTACCTGACCGACGACGCCGACCACACGGTGCGGCGCTGCAGCCTCGACGGCAAGGTGCTGATGACGCTGGGCATTCCCGGCCGGCCGGCGCCTTACATGAGCCAGGAGCCATTCCACCGCTGCACCCATACCGCCCTCTCGCCGCAGGGCGACATCTACGTCTCCGACGGCTACGGCAATGCCCGCATCCACAAGTTCTCGCCGGACGGCAAGCTCCTGCTGTCGTGGGGCCGGTCGGGCATGGCGCCGGGCGAGTTCAACCTGCCGCACAACATCTGCTGCGATGCCGACGGCTGGGTCTACGTCGCCGATCGCGAGAGCCACCGCGTGCAGGTGTTCGACGGCAACGGCAAGTACGAGACCGAGTGGCGCAACCTGCACCGGCCGTGCGGTCTCTACATGCCGCCCGGCAAGTGCCCGATCTGCTATGTCGGCGAGCTCGGGCCGACGTTCGGGTTCAATCGCGACGCGCCGAACCTCGGGCCGCGGATCAGCATCCTCGACCATCAGGGCGCGCTGCTGGCGCGGATCGGCGACATCCGGGGCGCGGGCGTCCTGCCGGGCCAGTTCATCGCGCCGCACGGCATCGCCGTCGATTCGCATGGCGACGTCTATGTCGGCGAGGTCTCGGCGACCGCCTGGCCGCAGATCAAGCCGGACCAGCCGGCGCCGCGCCCGCTGCCTGCGCTGCGCAAGCTGATCAAGCTGCCGGGCTGAGGCTGCGGCGCCCTATCGCTGCCCGAGGCGGGCGAGCACGCGCTTGCGCGCCTCGCCGCTCTCCCGGTCGCTGACGTAGAGCAGGCCGGTCACGCGGCGCAGCAGGCTCGCCTCGTAATCGTGCAGCGTGCCGTCGGCGTAGGCGACCTCCCACATCATCTCGATGAGCTGCACGCGCTCGGCGTGGCTGAAGCCGTCCTTGATCGCGCGGGTGAAGCCGTGCCACTCGACGCTCTGCGCCGCCATCCGCTCGGCCTCGCCGACGAGGTCGGCCGCCTCTGCGGCGCTGAGCGCGAAGCGGTCCTGGACCAGCCGGCGGATCCGGTCGCGCTCCTGCGCATCGAAGCTGGAGTCCATGGTCGCCGCCTCGACCATCAGCGCCGCCGCGGCAAGCTGCAGCTCGTCGAAGCGGTGAGGACCGGACGGGCGGGCCTGCGGCCGGAAGAGCTGCCTCAGACGATCGAGCATGGTCGCTCCGCGATCTCCCGCCCGTGGGCTGGCGCGACGGCCCGGCAGACTGGCAGTCCCGCGGCGGCGATGCAACCCGCGAGCGGCAGGTGCCCTAGCCGCGCCAGAACGAGGGCGCGAACAGCACCAGCACGGTGAACAGCTCGAGCCGGCCGAGCAGCATGGAGGCGGTCAGCAGCCACTTGGCGCCGTCCGGCAGCGACGCGAAGGTGCCGGCAGGACCGACTGTCTGGCCAAGCCCCGGACCGACATTCGCCAAGGTGGTGACGGCCGCGGACATCGCGGTCAGATAGTCCAGGCCGAGCATCGACAGGAACAGCGCGAACAGCGCGAACGACAGGCCGAACATGAAGACGAACGCCATGACCGCGATCGCCGCGGCCTCGGGGATCGGGCGGCGGTTGAAGCTCGGCACGAAGACGCCGTGCGGCCGCACCAGGCGGCCGATCTGGCTCTTGGCGATCGCGTGCAGCACGGTGAAGCGGAAGATCTTGATGCCGCCGGAAGTCGAGCCGGTGCAGCCGCCGATGCACATCAGGAAGAACAGGGCCGTGACCGGGAACGTGCCCCAACCCGCGTAGTCGCTCGAGGCGAAGCCGGTCGTGCTGATCAGCGAGACGACGTTGAACGTTGCATGGCGCAGGGCCTCGAGGGGCGCGGCGCCCTCCGCGAGCACGAGCCATAGCGTGATCGCGATGACGAACAAGGCGATCATGCCCATGAACCAACGCACCTGGGCATCCGCGAACAAGGGTCGCAGCTGGCCGTTGCCGGCCTGGATGTAGAGGACGAAAGGCAGGCTGCCGAGGATCATGAAGACGATGGCGACGCATTCGATCTGGACGCTGCCGAAGGCGCCGATCGAAGCGTCGCGCGTCGAATAGCCGCCGGTCGAGATCGTCGCCATGGCGTGCGCGGTGGCCTCGAAGATCGACATGCCTGCGACGTAGTAGAGGACGGCGCAGACCAGCGTCAGCGAGAGATAGATCAGGCTGATCGCGGCGGCCACCTGGGCCGCGCGCGGCAGGATCTTCTCCGACAGATCGGAGGATTCGGTCCGCACCAGCTGCATGCCGCCGACCCGCAGGATCGGCAGGATCGCCACGCCCATGACGATGAAGCCGATGCCGCCCAGCCAATGCAGGATGGCGCGCCACAGCAGAATCCCCGGCGGCGCTTGGTCGAGGCCGACGATCACCGTCGCGCCGGTCGTGGTGATGCCGGAGGTCGCCTCGAACACGGCGTCGGCGATCGTCAGGTCGAGCTCCGAGAACGCCAGCGGCAGGGCGGCGAACAACCCGACCACGACCCATACCGACGTGGTCAGGAGGAAGGCCTGGCGACCGGTCAGCTCGGCTTCCCGATATCCCTGGTTCATCAGGACCAGGGTCACGCCGGTGAACAGCGTCACTGCGCCGGCCGCCAGGAATACCTGCCAGTCAGCGTGCCCGACCGCCATGTCCGCGATCATCGGCGGCGTCATGAACACGGCCAGGATGATCAGAAGGATGCCGATCACCAGCAAGATCGGGCGCAGGTCGAGCACGATCTAGGCCACGGCTCGCACCGAATCCTGCTGCCTGACCCCGGCGCTCACGGCAGGCGGCGGCTCAGTTGACGCGCGTGACGGCGCCGGGCGCGTCGAGAGAGAACGCCGGGATCGTCACGTCGAACTGCTCGCCGCTGGTGGTCACCATCTGGTAGCTGCCGACCATGATGCCGCTCGACGTCGTGAGCGGCGTCCCGCTGGTGTACTCGAAGCGCTCGCCCGGCTTCAGCACCGGCTGCTTGCCGACGACCCCGGGGCCGCGCACCTCCATGGTTCGGCCCAGGGAATCCGTGATCCGCCAGTGGCGGCTGATCAGCTGCACGGTCTCGGCGCTCTTGTTGTCGATTTGGATGCGATAGCCGAACACGAAGCGGCCCTGCTCGGGCGCCGACTGCTCGTCAACGTAGAACGGTTCGACCGAGATTTGGATGGAGCGCGTGCACTCTTGATACATCCCTTGAACCGCTGTCTGGACTGCTCGAAGCTCCGCCGGAGCTGGCCGAGCGCTGATGGAGCGCGAGTATGGGCTCGGCCTTTCTGCCTGTCCAGAGGCGCCGCCGGCGCCCTGCGGCCGGAACCGGGCGACACGGCGTCCGTTGTCCAGGCGGCTTCCATTTCTGGCAGCGGGACCGATTCGCATGCGCAAGTCCCTTCGCAGCGCGCTCGTCGCCGGCATGGCGGCGCTCGCTCTCGCGGCTTGCGGCGAGCAGGCGCAGCTGCCGGCATCGGCGGGCATCGGGCCCGACCCGGTCCTGCCGCCACCGCGGCAGAGCATGTTCCCGACAGTGAACGTCGCGCCGGCGGAAGGCTGGCCGCCCGGCGCCAGGCCGACGCCGGCGCCGGGGCTGGAGGTCGCCGCGTTCGCCGAGGATCTCGACCATCCGCGCTGGCTCTACGTCCTGCCCAACGGCGACGTGTTGGTGGCCGAGACCAACGCGCCGCCGCGGCCCGAGGACGCCGAGGGCATCACGGGCTGGGCCATGAGCTTCTTCATGGAAAGAGCCGGCGCCGGTGTCGCGAGCGCCGATCGCATCACCCTGCTGCGCGACGCCGAGGGCGACGGCACGGTCGACCGGCGCACGGTCTTCCTCGAGAACCTGCACTCGCCCTTCGGCATGGCGGTGGTCGGCGACGACCTCTACGTCGCCAACACCGATGCCGTCGTGCGCTTCCCGTACCGTGAGGGCGAGACCGAGATCACCGCGCCCGGCGAGAAGGTCGTCGACCTGCCGGCCGGTCCGATCAACCATCATTGGACCAAGAACCTGATCGCCGGCCGGGACGGCGCGCTGCTCTATGCGACGGTCGGCTCGAACAGCAACGTCGCCGAGAACGGCATGACGGCGGAGCGGGGCCGCGCCGCGATCTGGGAAATCGATCCTGCCACCGGCCGGCACCGCGTGTTCGCGTCCGGCCTGCGCAATCCCAACGGCATGGCCTGGGAGCCCGAGACCGGCGTGCTGTGGACCGTGGTCAACGAGCGCGACGGCCTCGGCAGCGATCTCGTGCCGGACTATCTCACCTCGGTCAGGGACGGCGGCTTCTACGGCTGGCCCTACAGCTATTTCGGCGATCACGTCGACGAGCGGGTGCAGCCGCAGCGCCCCGACCTGGTGGCGCAGGCGATCGTGCCGGACTATGCGCTCGGCGCGCACACCGCATCGCTCGGCCTGTGCTTCGCCGAGGGCAGCAGGCTCGGCCCGGCCTTCGCCAGCGGCGCCTTCGTCGGCCAGCACGGCTCCTGGAACCGTGAGCCGCACAGCGGCTACGAGGTGATCTTCGTGCCGTTCGAGAACGGCCGGCCGGCCGGGGATCCGGTCGACGTGCTGACCGGCTTCCTCAGCGACGGGAAGGCGCTCGGCCGTCCGGTCGGCGTCGCCATCGACGGGCAGGGTGCTTTGCTGGTCGCCGACGACGTCGGCAACAAGGTCTGGCGCGTCACCGCGGCGGGCACGGGAACGCGGCTGAGCGCGCGCGCCGCGCCTTGACGTCCGCGCGCCAAGCGCCTGCAGCCTTCACTTCGCTCGCCGGACCGGCCTAGAATGCCGCGCGAGGGGACCGTTCGAAGAGGGGGCCGCGATAGCGACCGTTCTGCGCCACGACCTCGAGGCGACCATGCAGGAGCTCGGCGAGCGCGCGCGAGCGGCGGCGCGGGCGCTGGCCACTGCGCCGCGCCAGGCCAAGGACCGGGCGCTGCTCGCCGCCGCCGGCCGTCTGCGGGCGGGCCGTGCGGCCGTCCTGGAAGCCAACGCCCGCGATCTTGCCGCGGCGCGCGCGCGCGGCCTGCGGGATTCGCTGCTGGATCGCCTGGCGCTCGACGAGGCGCGCATCGAGGCGATGGCGGCCGGCCTGGAGGCGGTCGCGGCGCTCGATGATCCGGTCGGCGAAGAGATCGCCCGCTGGCGACGGCCGAACGGGCTCGATATCGCCCGCGTGCGCGTGCCGCTCGGCGTCGTCGGCATCATCTACGAATCCCGTCCCAACGTCACCGCCGACGCCGGCGCCCTGTGCCTGAAGGCCGGCAACGCGGCGATCCTGCGCGGCGGCTCCGAGAGCTTCCACTCGTCGGCGGCGATCCTCGCCTGCCTGCAGGAGGGGCTGCAGGCCGCCGAGCTGCCGGCGAGCGCGATCCAGTGCGTCCCGACGGCCGATCGCGCCGCGGTCGGCCTGCTGCTCGCGATGAACGAGTTCGTCGACGTGATCGTGCCGCGGGGCGGTCCTTCCCTGATCGAGCGTGTGCAGAAGGAAAGCCGCATCCCGGTGCTGGCGCATCGCGACGGCATCTGCCACGTCTACCTGCATGCCGCCGCCGATCCGGCGATGGCCCGGACGATCACCCTGAACGCCAAGATGCGGCGCACCTCGGTGTGCGGCGCGGCCGAGACCCTGCTGGTCGACCGCGCCGCCGCGGAAAGGCTGCTGCCCGGCGTGATCGACGATCTGGTCGGCGCGGGCTGCACGCTGCGCGGCGATGCGGCGGCGCAGGCAATGGACGCCAGGGTCGGGCCGGCGAGCCCCGCCGACTGGTCGACCGAGTATCTCGATGCGATCCTCGCGATCCGGGTCGTGGCCGGCGTCGAGGAGGCGATCGACCACGTCAACCGCTACGGCTCGCACCACACCGACACGATCGTCACCGCCGATGCGGCGGCCGCGGAGCGCTTCCTTCGCGAGGTCGACAGCGCGATCGTGCTGCACAACGCCTCGACCCAGTTCGCCGACGGCGGCGAGTTCGGCATGGGCGCCGAGGTCGGCATCTCGACGGGCCGGCTGCATGCGCGCGGCCCGGTCGGAGTCGAGCAGCTGACCAGCTACAAGTACGTCGTGCGCGGCAACGGCCAGATCCGGCCGCGATGACGGCCATGACCCTGCGACGGCCGGTGGCGCGGATCAACCGTCCGGTCGCGGCCGAGGGGTCGGCGGAGGCGGCGCGGCGCGCGCCAAGGCGCCGGATCGGGCTGCTCGGCGGCTCCTTCAACCCGGCGCATCAGGGCCACCGCTCGGTGAGCCTGCAGGCCATGAAGCAGCTCCGCCTCAATCAGGTGTGGTGGCTGGTCTCGCCGCAGAATCCGCTGAAGGAGACCAGCGGGATGGCACCGTTCGAGCAGCGCCTAGCGTCGGCGCAGAGCGTCGCAGCGGGGCACCCCCGGCTGATTGTCACGGATCTGGAGCAGAGGCTTGGTACGCGCTACAGCATCGATACCCTGCGATGGTTGACGCGACGATGCCGCGCCCGGTTCGTATGGTTGATCGGCGCCGACATTCTGCTGCAGCTGCCGCAATGGCGCGGCTGGCAGCAGCTGGTACGGCTGGTGCCCATTGCGGTGGTCGACCGCGAACCTTATTCTTATCGGGCGTTGGCCGGCCAGGCGGCGCGCCGTCATGCGGCGGCCCGTTGGCCGGAGCGCGATGCGCCGGGTCTGACGGATGGTGAACCGCCGGCATGGGCGTATCTGAGGCTGCGTCGGCAGAAGGCGTCCAGCACCGCCATCCGCCGGGCGCGCAGGACCGGACGTCGACGGCCGGAAGCAAAGGAGGAAGCATCATAGGCACCGACACGATCGTTCGATCTTCGAGCCAAGAACTGTTGCGCCTCATCGAAACCTCGCTCGCCGACGACAAGGCGATCGACGTGACGATCATCGATCTGACCGGCAAGACGGCCTTCGCCGATACCATGGTGATCGCCACCGGCAGCTCCCATCGCCACATAGGAGCCATGGCCGAGCACCTGCTCGAGCGCCTCAAGGCGATCGGCATGACGGGGCTCGGCGCCGAGGGACGCGGCCAGTCCGACTGGGTGCTGATCGACGCCGGCGACGTGATCGTCCATCTGTTCCGAGAAGAGACCAGGCGTTTCTACGACCTCGAACGGTTGTGGGGCACGCCGGTGCCGAGCCAGCGCATCCAGGCCGGGGGCTGAGCGGAGCCGGCGCGGCGCGCGATGCGCATGATCGTCGCGGCGGTCGGCCGTGACCGTGCCGGCCCGACCCGAGACCTCTTCGACGACTACTGCCGCCGCTCGCCCTGGCCGATCCGGCTGGTCGAGATCGCGCCGCGAACGGACCTGCCGATCGAGCGGCGCCTACGCGAGGAGGCGGAAGGGCTGCTCAAGGCGGTGCCGCCGGGCGCGGTGCTGGCGGCGCTGGACGAGGCCGGCCGCCAGCTCGACAGCGCCGGCCTGGCGCGACGCATCGCCCGCTGGCAGCAGGACCATGACACCGTGGCCTTCGCGATCGGTGGCCCCGACGGCCTCGCCAGGAGCGTGCTCAATCGGGCGCAGGCGACGCTCGCCTTCGGTCGGATGACCTGGCCGCACCGGCTGGTGCGCGTTATGCTCGCCGAGCAGATCTACCGCGCCGGCACGATCCTGTCAGGCCATCCCTATCACCGCGCCTGATCCTGCGCGGCGGTTTGTCGGCCGGCTCAGTGCATGTAGCGCAGGTGGCGGCTGTAGCGGAAGCGACCGGGCTTGATCAGCTGGGCGCTCGCGACCTTGACGCTGTGCAGCTTGCCGTCAAGCGTGGCTTCCCAGTAATCGAGGAAGCGGGTCAGGCGCGGAAAGCGCGGCGGCAGGTCGATCGCCTGCCAGATATAGGTCTGCAACAGGCTCGGATGGTCCGGCAAGTGGTAAAGAATCTCCGCCGTGGTCAGGCGGTAGTCGCGCATCATCAACTCCAGGTCGCCCATCGGCATCTCCTGCTTTCGGTCCGCTGCTCCCCGCTCCGATGTCTCGCCTGACTGCGTCCGCTTTGGCTCTCTATATGATCTTATGCTTTATAAGCGAATTGAAAAGCCGCAAGCGGCATGCTTGGCGTGCTCCGCGTTCACGCGGTACAAGGGTGCGTTCATCGCGACAATAAGGACAGGACGATGCGTGACTTCGAGCGACCGGGACGCTCGGCCGCCTACGCCGAGCACGGCATGGCGGCGACATCCCACCCGGCGGCGACGCTCGCCGCCCTGGACGCGCTCCGCGCGGGCGGCAATGCGGTCGACGCCGCGGTCGCGGCGATGGCGGTGCACTGCGTGGTCGAGCCCGGCATGACCGGGATCGGCGGCGACTGCTTCGTCCTGCTGGGACGCCCGGACGGCGAGGTCGTGGCGCTGAACGGCTCCGGCCGCGCGCCGGCCGCGGCCACGCCCGGGCTTCTGGCCGAGCGCGGCGTCACAAGCCTCGAGGACAGCGTGCACGCGATCACGGTGCCCGGCGCGATCGATGCCTGGGCGCGGCTGCTCGCGGCGCATGGCAGCAAGGGGCTGGACGAGCTGCTCCAGCCGGCGATCCGCTACGCCGAGGACGGCTTCCTGGTCACGCCCCGGGTCGCCTACGACTGGGCCGAAGCGCGCGAGCGCGTGGCGCGCAGCGAAGCCGGCCGCGCCCACTACCTGCCCGCCGGCACTGCGCCGGTGGCGGGGCAGCGGGTGCGGCTGCCGGCCCTGGCCAAAACCTTGCGCGCCATCGCCGCGCGCGGCCGCGACGCCTTCTACACCGGCGAGATCGCCGAACGCATGGCCGGCTTCCTGCAGTCCCAGGGCGGGCTGCACACGGTCGAGGATTTCGCCACCGCCGCGGGCGCGTTCGTGAACCCGATCAAGACCTCCTATCGGGGCCTCGAGATCTTCGAGTGCCCGCCCAACGGCCAGGGCGTGATGGCCCTGCAGATGCTGAACATCCTCGAAGGCTTCGAGCTCGGCGCGCTCGATCCGAACGGCCCCGAGCGGTTCCATCTCGAGGCCGAGGCGACCCGGCTGGCGCGGCGCGACCGCGACGCCTGCCTCGCCGATCCCGCGCATGCGGACGTGCCGGTCGCGCAGCTGCTCGACAAGCGCTACGCCGCGCAGCTGCGCGCGCTGATCGACCCAGACAGGGCGCTGCCGGCGCTGCCGCCGCCGCTCGAGGTCGCGCATGCGGACACCGTGTACCTCACCGTCGTCGACCGCGAGCGCAACGTCGTCTCGTTCATCAACTCGCTGTTCGAGGCGTTCGGCAGCGGCCTGGCATGCCCCGAGACCGGCGTGGTGTTTCACAACCGCGGCAAGAGCTTCTCGCTCGACCAGCGCCACCCCAACGCGATCGCGCCGGGCAAGCGGCCGATGCACACGATCATTCCCGCCCTGGCCCGCAAGGACGGCCTGCCGGTGCTCGGCTTCGGCGTGATGGGCGGCCACTACCAGCCCGTCGGCCAGGTGCACGTGCTGACCAACCTGCTCGATTTTGGGCAGGATCCGCAGGCTGCGATCGACGCGCCACGGGCTTTCGCCTATGGCGAGGAACTGCAGGTGGAGCGCGGCGTGTCGACCGCGACGGCGGCGGCGCTCGCGAAGCTGGGCCATCGCGTCGTGCCGAGCCCGAAGCCGCTCGGCGGCGGCCAGATGATCATGGTCGACCATGCCCGCGGCGTGCTGATCGGCGGCTCGGACCCGCGCAAGGACGGCATGGCGCTCGGCTACTGACGCGCTATCCCTTGATGCAGATGATCGGCAGCAGCCTCGCCACCTTGCGGGCCAGCCCGGCCTGTTCGGCCGCGTCGACGACGGCCCGGACGTCCTTGTAGGCGCCGGGCGCCTCCTCGGCGATCCCGCGCGCCGAGGGGCTGCGCACGAGGATGCCCCTGGCCGCGAGCTCGTCGACGACCTCCCGTCCCTGCCAGCGGCGCAACGCCTCGTGCCGGCTGATGCTGCGCCCGGCGCCGTGCACGGCCGAGCTGAAGGCACGCGCCTCGCTCGCCTCGTTCCCGACCAGCACCCAGGATTCCGTGCCCATGCTGCCGCCGATCAGGACCGGCTGGCCGAACGGGCGCAGCGCGGGCGGCAGATCGGGCGAGCCCGGCCCGAAGGCGCGTGTCGCCCCCTTGCGGTGCACGTAGAGCGGGCGCCGCTCGCCATTGAGCGCATGCTCTTCGACCTTGCAGGTGTTGTGCGAGACGTCGAACAACAGGCGCAGTTCGTTTTGCGGGAAGAACCGCGCCCACGCTGCGCGGGCCAGGTGGGCGACCATCTGCCGGTTGGCGAGCGCGCAGTTGATGCCGGCACGCATGGCGCCGAGGTAGCGTTGGCCGATCTCGGAGTTGATCGGCGCGCAGGCGAGCTCGCGATCGGGCAGCTCGATCCCGGCGGCTTCCACGGCCA
>DASUGG010000248.1:0-11627 GCA_036274135.1 Geminicoccaceae bacterium | reverse complement strand
TGATCAGGAACGCGACCATGAACTCCTTCACGCGCAGCTGGATCGAGTGCCAGGAGCTGATCACGCAGAGCATCGTGAGCAGCGTGCTGAGGATCACGAACCACAGCGAGATGCCGTCGACGCCGACATGGTAGTTGATGTTGAAGCCGACGAACCATTCGGCCTGCTCGACCATCTGGAAGTCGTGCCGCGACGGGTCGAAATTGGCCCAGATCAGCAGCGACAGCAGGAAGGTGATGGCCGAGGTCCACAGCGCCACGGCGCGCGCGTTCTGCGCCACGATGTGCGGCTCGCCGCGGATCAAGAGGATGAACCCGGCGCCCGCCAGCGGCAGGAAGATCACCAGGGAGAGAAGGGGCCAGTCGCTCATGCGCTCAACCCTGGATCACGAACAGGTACCAGGTGACGAGGAGCGCGACCCCGATCAGCATGGCGAAGGCGTAGTGGTAGAGATAGCCGGTCTGCAGTCGCATGGCGCGCCTGGCGATGTCGACCGACATGGCCGCGAGGCCGTCCGGACCATAGGCGTCGATCACGCCGAGATCGCCGCGCTGCCACAGGCGGTAGCCGATCCACTTGGCCGGGCGCACGAACAGGAAGTCATACAGCTCGTCGAAGTACCATTTGTGGATCAGGAAGACGTAGATCGGCCGGACGTGGGGCACCAGCAGCGCCGGCCACTCCGGCTTCAGGATGTACATCGTAAACGCGATGGCGGCCCCCATCAGCGCGAGGATCAGCGGCAGATAGTGCATCAGTGCCGGGATGTGCTCCGCCGCCTCGAGCACGTCGTTGGCCGGCAGCACGAAGATCGAGTTGCCCCAGATCGCCATGCTCGGCTCGATCAGAGGCAGGCCGATCATGCCGCCGAACGCGGCGCCCAACGCCAGCACGAGCAGCGGGACCGTCATGACCGGCGGGCTCTCGTGCACCGTGGCGAAGACCTCTTCCGGGCCCCGGAACTTGCCGTGGAAGGTGAGGAAGATCAGACGGAAGATGTAGAGACTGGTGAGCCCGGCGCCGAGCGTGCCGCCCCAGTAGGCCCAGTGCGCGAACGAGGCGTGCGACGCCCAGGTCGCCTCGAGGATGAAATCCTTGGAGTAGTAGCCGGCGAAGAACGGAATGGCGCCGAGCGCGAGGGCCCCGATCCACATCACGGCATAGGTGATCGGCAGCTTGCGCCACAGACCTCCCAGCCGACGCATGTCCTGCTCCTCGTGCACCGCGGTGATGACCGAGCCGCAGGCGAGGAAAAGCAGCGACTTGAAGAACGCATGCGTCGCGAGGTGGAAGATACCGGCCGAGTAGGCCGAGACGCCGCAGGCGGCGAACATGTAGCCGAGCTGCGAGCAGGTCGAATAGGCGACCACCCGCTTGATGTCGGTCTGGACGATCGCAATGGTGGCGGCGAAGAACGCCGTGCTGCCGCCGATGAAGGCGACGAAGGCGAGCACGTCGGGCGCATACTCGAACACCGGCGACATGCGCGCCACCAGGAACACGCCCGCAGTGACCATGGTCGCGGCGTGGATCAGGGCGGAGATGGGCGTCGGGCCTTCCATCGCGTCGGGCAGCCAGGTGTGCAGGCCGAGCTGCGCGGACTTGCCCATGGCGCCGACGAACAGCAGGAACGTGACGACGTTGAGAGCGTCGAACGTGGTGCCGAAAACCACGATCTGGCTGTCTTGATACTGCGCGGCGTTGGCGAAGATGGTGTCGAACTGCACGCTGTCGAACACCATGAAGGTCGCGGCGATGCCGAGCATGAAGGCGAAATCGGCGACCCGGTTGACGACAAACGCCTTGATCGCCGCGGCGTTGGCCGCCGGCCGCGTGTACCAGAAGCCGATCAGCAGGTAGGAGGCGAGGCCAACGCCTTCCCAGCCGAAGAACAGCTGCACGATGCTGTCTGAGCTGACCAGCATCAGCATGAAGAAGGTGAACATCGAGATGTAGCACATGAAGCGCGGGATGTGCGGATCGTGCGCGCCTTCCATGTAGCCGAGCGAATAGACGTGGATCAGGAACGAGACGAAGGAGACCACGAAGAACATTACGCCGGTGAGCGCATCGACCCGCAGCGTCCATTCGCTCTCGAAGCTGCCGACCACGATCCAGTCGAACAGCACGACGGTCTCGGGGCCGTGATAGACGATGGTCAGGAGCGAGGCGGTGCCGCAGATCGCCGAGATCGCCATGAAGGCGCAGGCGATCAGATGCGCCTGGCGGCCGGTGAGCACGCGCACGAGGAAGCCGGTGATCAGCGCGCCGACCGCCGGCGCGAACACGGTCACGACGTGCAGCATCGCTCAGCCCTTCATGAGGTTGATGTCGTCAACCTCGATGCTGCCGCGGTTGCGGAAGTAAGCCACCAGGATGGCGAGGCCGATCGCCGCCTCGGCCGCCGCGACGGTGAGCACGAACATCGCAAACACCTGTCCCGCGAGATCGCCGAGATAGGCCGAGAAGGCCACCAGGTTGAGGTTGATGGCCAGCAGCATCAGCTCGATCGACATCAGGATGATGATGATGTTCTTGCGGTTCAGAAAAATTCCGAAGATGCCGAGCGTGAACAGGATCGCGGCGACGGTAAGGTAGTGGCTGAGCGGCACCGCCATCAGACGCCGCCTCCCGGCGAGATCTTGCGCAGCTCGACGCTCTGCAGCCGGTGCACCTGCTCGGCGATGCTCTGCCGGCGGGTGTCGGGGCGCCGCCGCAAGGTCAGCGTGATCGCGCTGATCATCGCGACCAGCAGGATGAAGCCGACCGCCTGGAACAGGTAGAAATAGTCGGTGTAGAGGAGATCGCCCAACGCCTCGGTGTTGGTGATCGACGGCGTGATCGGCTGCTCGGTGAGCACGGCCTGCTCCTGCCCAAACGTCCAGCTCGCCGCCACGAGGACCAGCTCGACCAGGAGGATCAGGCCGACCAAGCCGCCGATCGGCAGGTATTGCAGGAAGCCCTCGCGCATCCGGACGAAGTTGATGTCCAGCATCATCACGACGAACAGGAACAGCACCGCGACCGCGCCGACATAGACGATCACCAGCACCATCGCCAGGAACTCGGCGCCGATCAGCACGAACAGGCCAGCCGAGTTGAAGAAGGCGAGGATCAGGAACAGCACCGAGTGGACCGGATTGCGCGCCGAGATCACCATCACGCCGGCGGCGACGGTGACCGCCGAGAACAGGTAGAACACCAACATCTGAACGATCATGCGGTCCCTCGGGATCAGTGCCTGGCGCGGTTCTCCGACGCGCTCCTGGATTTATCGATACGGCGCGTCGGCGGCAAGGTTGGCGGCGATCTCGCGCTCCCACTGCTCGCCGTTCGCGAGCAGCTTGTCCTTGTTGTAGTACAGCTCGGCGCGCGTCTCGGTGGCGAACTCGAAGTTCGGGCCCTGCACGATCGCGTCGACCGGGCAGGACTCCTCGCACATGCCGCAGTAGATGCACTTCACCATGTTGATGTCGTAGCGCGTGGTGCGGCGCGAGCCGTCCGGCCGCGGCTCGGACTCGATGGTGATCGCCTGCGCCGGGCAGATTGCCTCGCACAATTTGCAGGCGATGCAGCGCTCTTCGCCGTTGGGGTAGCGGCGCAGCGCGTGCTCGCCGCGAAAGCGCGGGCTGAGCGGCCCTTTCTCATACGGATAGTCGAGCGTCACGCTGCGCTTGAACATGTAGCGGAAGGTCAGCGCGAAGCCGGACACGATCTCCTGCCAGAGGAGCGTGCGGGCGGTGCGGTCCAACCAGGCCATATCCTTCTCCCGAGATCAACCCGGCAGCCGGCCGGTGGCGATCAGGAAGCCCGACGTGATCACGATCCAGAGCAGCGAGGCCGGCAGGAACACCTTCCAGCCGAGCCGCATCAGCTGGTCGTAGCGGTAGCGCGGCAGGGTGGCGCGCGCCCAGATGAAGATGAACAGCACGAAGCAGATCTTGGCGATCAGCCAGATCGGTCCCGGGATCCAGGTGAACGGCACGATGTCGAACGGCGGCAGCCAGCCGCCTAGGAACAGGATCGAGCAGATCGCGCTCATCAGGATCATGTTCGCGTATTCGCCGATGAAGAACAGCGCGAACGTCATGGCCGAGTATTCGACGTTGTAGCCGGCGACCAGCTCCGCCTCCGCCTCGGGCAGATCGAACGGGTGACGGTTGGTCTCGGCGAGGATCGAGACGACGAAGATCGCGAACATCGGGAAGTGCGGGATGAAGTACCAGAGGCCCTGCTGCGCCAGCACGATCTCGGAGAGATTGAGCGAGCCGGCGGTGATCAGCACGTTGATGATGATCAGGCCGATCGAGATCTCGTAGGAGACCATCTGCGCCGCCGAGCGCAGCGCGCCGAGGAAGGCGTAGCGCGAGTTGCTGGCCCAGCCCGCCATGATGATGCCGTAGACGCCGAGCGAGGAGATCGCGAACAAATAGAGGATGCCGACATTGATGTCGGCGATCATCAGGCCCGGCCCGAACGGGATCACCGCCCAGCCCAGCGTCGCCAGGATGAAGGTGACCATCGGCGCCATGATGAACACGACCTTGTTGGCGCCCGTCGGGATCACGGTCTCCTTGACGAACATCTTGATGCCGTCGGCGATCGGCTGCAGCAGCCCGAGCGGCCCGACGACCATCGGGCCCTGGCGGAGCTGCATGGCGGCGATCACCTTGCGCTCGGCGTAGGTCAGATACGCGACCGCGATCAGCAGCGGCACGAGCACGACCAGGATCTGGATGACGATCCAGATCGTCGGCCAGGCGTAGCCGTTCCAGAACTCAACCATGGGTGCCGGTCGCCGACTCGGGTGCGGGGGCGTGCAGCGCGCTGCACTCGGCCATGACGCCGGAGGCGCGGCTGATCGGGTCGGTGCGATAGAAATCGGCGATCGGCGAGGCGAAGGCGGCGGTGCCGAGCTTGCCCTGGCGGCCGAAGCCCTGCCAGGGTGCTCGCTGGATGCGGCCGGGCTCGGCGAGCTGCGGCGCCAGCTCGGCGAGCCGCGCGCGCACCTGGCCCAGCGTGTCGAGCGGCACCTTGCGGCCCAGCGCCTCGGACAGCGCGCGCAGGATCCGCCAGTCGTCCTTCGCCTCGCCGGGCGGGAAGATCGCCCGCTTGGCGCGCTGCGGCCGCCCCTCGGTGTTGACGTAGACGGCGTCCTTCTCGGTGTAGGCGGCGCCCGGCAGGATCACGTCGGCGCGCGTCGCGCCGCGGTCGCCATGGTGGCCCTGGTAGATCACGAAAGCGTCGCCCAGCCGGTCGGTCGCGATCTCGTCGGCGCCGAGCAGGTACACCACCTCGGTTTCACCCTTGCTGGCCGCTTTGAGAATCCCCTCGACGTCGTGGCCGCCCTTGCCCGGCAGCAGCCCGAGATCGAGGCCGCCGACGCGGGCCGCCGCGGTGTGCAGCACGTTGAAGCCGTTCGAGTCGTCGTCGACCATGCCGAAGCGCTCGGCCAGCGCGCGAGCGGCGGCGAGGATCGCGCTGCCGTCGGGCCGGGCGAGGGCGCCTTGGCCGAGGATCAGCATTGGCCGCTTCGCCGCCTGCAGCCGCTCGCAGAAATCATGGCTGCCGTCGACGATCTCGCCGAGGCTCTGCGGGCCGCTTCCGAGCTCGAGCACCGGGTAGGTGAGATCGTCCGGCGGCCCGATGCGGCCCACCGTGAAGCCGCCCTGGCGCCAGCGCTTGCGGATCCGCGCATTGACCAGCGGTGCCTCGAAGCGCGGCGTGGTGCCGATCAGGAGGCACAGATCGGCCTGCTCGATGCCGGCGACCGTGGTATTGAACAGGTAGCTGCAGCGGGCCTTGGCATCGAGCCTGGCGCCGTCCTGGCGGCAGTCGAGATGCGGCGAGCCAAGCGCGGCCATCAGGTCCTTCAGCACCACCATCGACTCGCAGTCGACCAGGTCGCCGACGATCGCGGCGATCTTCTCGCCGGGAAGGCCGTCGAGGCGCGCTCTGATCGCGGCGAACGCGTCCTGCCAGCTCGCCTCCCGCAGCTTGCCGTCACGCCGGACCATCGGCACGTCGAGACGGCGCTTCTTCAGGCCGTCATAGGCAAAGCGGGTTTTGTCCGAGATCCACTCCTCGTTGATCTCCTCGTTCAGCCGCGGCAGCACCCGCATCACCTCGCTGCCGCGGGTGTCGACGGTGATGTTGCAGCCGACGGCGTCCAGCACGTCGATCGACTCGGTCTTGCGCAGCTCCCAGGAGCGCGCCCGGTAGGCATAGGGCTTCGAGTTCAGCGCCCCGACCGGGCAGATGTCGATGATGTTGCCCTGCAGCTCGGAGCTGAGCGCGCGCTCGATCCAGGTGGTGATCTCCTCCTGCTCGCCGCGGTCGACCATGCCGAGCTCCTCGACGCCCGCGATCTCGTCGAGAAAGCGGATGCAGCGGGTGCAGTGGATGCAGCGGGTCATGTGGGTCGTGATCAGCGGCCCGAGATACTTGTCGACGACGCTGCGCTTGTTCTCGCGGAAGCGCGAATGGTCCGGGCCGTAGAACAGGGTCAGGTCCTGCAGGTCGCACTCGCCCCCCTGGTCGCAGATCGGGCAGTCGAGCGGGTGGTTGATCAGCAGCATCTCGAGCACGCCCTTGCGGGCCTTGTGCACCATCGGGCTGTCGGTCTTGACCACCATGCCGTCCGCGGCCGGCATGGCGCAGGAGGCGACCGGCTTTGGCGAGCGCTCGACCTCGACCAGACACATCCGGCAGTTGCCGGCGATGTTGAGGCGCGGGTGGAAGCAGAACACCGGGATCTCGCGGCCCGCGGCCTCGCAGGCCTGCAGCACCGTGGAGCCGGGCGGCACCTCGATCTCCTGGCCGTCGATCGTCAGTTTCGGCATCGCATGTCCTTCGTTGCCCGGTAGAGGGGGTCTTGCGCCGCTGCCCCTCAGGCTGCGCGGGCCCGCATGTACTCCTTGATCCGCCGCTCCAGCTCCGGCCGGAAGTGGCGGATCAGGCCCTGCACCGGCCAGGCCGCCGCGTCGCCGAGCGCGCAGATCGTATGGCCTTCGATCTCCTTGGTCACGTCCTGCAGCATGTCGATCTCGTCAAGCGCGGCGCGGCCGTCGCGCATCCGGACCATCATGCGCCAGAGCCAGCCTGTGCCCTCGCGGCACGGCGTGCACTGGCCGCACGACTCGTGCATGTAGAAGTGCGACAGGCGGGCGATCGCGGCGACCACGTCGGTCGACTTGTCCATCACGATGACGCCGGCCGTGCCGAGGCCGCTGCCCGCCTGGGAGAGCGAATCGAAGTCCATCATCACGTCCTCGCAGATCGACTTCGGCAGCAGCGGCACCGACGCGCCGCCCGGGATCACGGCGAGCAGGTTGTCCCAGCCGCCGCGCACGCCGCCCGCATGCTTCTCGATCAGCTCCCTGAGCGGGATGCTCATCGCGTCCTCGACCGTGCACGGCTGGTTCACGTGGCCCGAGACGCAGTAGATCTTGGTGCCCGCGTTCTTGGGCCGGCCGAAGGTCGTGAACCAGGAGGCGCCGCGCTTGAGGATCACCGCGGCCTGGGCGACGGTCTCGACGTTGTTGACCGTGGTCGGCCGGCCGTACAGGCCAACTGCGGCGGGGAAGGGGGGCTTGAGCCGCGGCTTGCCCAACTTACCCTCGAGGCTCTCGAGCAGGCCGGTCTCCTCGCCGCAGATATAGGCGCCGGCGCCGCGGTGCAGATACACCTCGTAGTCGTAGCCCGAGCCGCAGGCGTTCTTGCCGAGCAGGCCCGCCTCGTAGGCCTCCGCGATCGCCGCCTCGAGCACCTGCGCCTCGCGCACGAACTCGCCGCGGATGTAGATGTAGCAGGCGGTGGCGCCCATGCCGACGCCGGCCAGCAGGCAGCCCTCGAGCAGCTTGTGCGGCTCGTGCCGGATGATCTCCCGGTCCTTGCAGGTGCCGGGCTCGCTCTCGTCGGCGTTGAGCACGAGATAGGCCGGGCCGTCGGCCTTCTTGGGCATGAACGACCACTTCAGCCCGGTCGGGAAGCCGGCGCCGCCGCGGCCGCGCTGGCCCGACTGCTTCATCTCCTCGACGATCCACTCGCGGCCCTTGAGGATGACCTCCTTGGTCCCCTCCCAGTCGCCGCGCCGGCGCGCCGCGTCGAGGTTCCAGGGCTGCTCGCCGTAGAGATTCGTGAAGATCCGATCCTTGTCGCTCAGCATCAGGCACCGCTTTCCGGCTGGCTGCCTCGGTTGGAAGCGCCGTCGGCGGAACCGCCTTCGGGCGGCTCGGCCGCAGGCGGCGTGACGTAGGGCGGCGCCTCCAGCAAGGTGGTTTTGCCGCCGGCCGGCATCGAGGCCCGGCGTCCGGTCTGCGAGCCCGCCGGCGGCCGTTCGCCACGCTGCAGCGCCTCGATGACGGCGCGCGTCCTGGGGCCGTCCAGGTCCTCGTAGAAGTCGTCGTCGACCCACATAATCGGCGCGTTGGCGCAGGCGCCCAGGCACTCGAACTCGCGAAGGTAGAAGCGGCCGTCCTCGGTCGACTGGCCGACCTTGATGCCCAGGGCCTCCTCGCAGGCCTTGAGCACCTCGTCCGAGCCGCGCAGCCAGCAGGGCGTGGTGCGGCACACCCGGATCTGGATGCGGCCGGTCGGCTTCGTGTTGAACATGTCGTAGAACGACGCGACCTCGTAGACCCGGATTCGCGGCATCTCGAGGTAGTCGGCGAGGTAGTCGAGCACCTCCCTGGGCACCCAGCCGCCGTACTGCGCCTGCGCCAGCGACATCAGCGGCAGGATCGCGCTCGCCTGGCGCCCTTGCGGGTAGCGCGCGATATAGGCCTTGGCCTTGGCGTCGTTCTCGGGCGTGAACGCGAACGGCGTGGTGCTCAACGGTCGATCTCCCCGAACACCACGTCGATCGAGCCGACGATCGAGGGGATGTCCGCCAGCATGTGGCCCTTGGCCATCTTCTCGATCGCCGCGAGATGCGGGTAGCTGGTCGCGCGGATCTTGCAGCGGTAGGGCCGGTTGGTGCCGTCGGCGACCAGGTAGACGCCGAACTCGCCCTTCGGCGCCTCGACCGCGGCATAGGTCTCGCCCTCGGGCACGTGCAAGCCTTCGGTGTACAGCTTGAAGTGATGGATCAGCGCCTCCATCGAGCGCTTCAGCTCGGCGCGGGTCGGCGGCGTGATCTTGTTGTCCTGGTACTTGATCGGCCCTTCCGGCATCTGTTCAAGGCATTGGTTGATGATCTTCAACGATTCCCGCATCTCGGCCATGCGCACCAGATAGCGGTCGAAGCAGTCGCCGTGCCGGCCGACCGGGATGTCGAAGTCCATCCGGTCGTACATCTCGTAGGGCTGGCTCTTGCGCAGGTCCCACGGCAGGCCCGAGGCGCGCAGCATCGGCCCCGTGAAGCCGTAGTCGAGCGCGTCCTCGATGCTCACCACGCCGATGTCGACGGTGCGCTGCAGGAAGATCCGGTTGTCGCTCAGCAGCCGCTCGATGTCGTCGAGCACCTTCGGGAAGACCTTCGCCCAGGCCGCGATGTCCTCGGTCAGGCCCGCCGGCAGGTCGCGATGCACGCCGCCCGGCCGGAAATAGTTGGCGTGCATGCGGGCGCCCGACACCCGCTCGTAGAACTCCATGAGCTTCTCGCGCTCCTCGAAGCCCCAGAGCATCGGCGTCATGGCGCCGATGTCGAGCGCCATGGTGGTGGTGTTCAAAAGGTGGTTGAGAATGCGCGTGATCTCGGAGAACAGCACCCGGATGTACTTGGCGCGCTCGGGGATCTCGATCCCGAGCAGGTTCTCGATCGCCAGGACGTAGGCGTGCTCCTGGCACATCATCGAGACGTAGTCGAGACGGTCGAAATAGCCGACGCTGTGCAGATAGGGGCGGTACTCGATGAGCTTCTCGGTGCCCCGGTGCAGCAGGCCGATATGCGGGTCGGCGCGCTCCACCACCTCGCCGTCGAGTTCGAGCACCAGCCGCATGACGCCGTGCGCCGCCGGGTGCTGGGGCCCGAAGTTCATGGTGTAGGTGTGGACCGCGATCTCGGGCATCGATCTGAATCCTAGCTCGCCGCTTCGTCGGCTTTCTCGTCGCCCGGCAGCACGCCCGTTCCCTCCCAGGGGCTGAGGAAGTCGAAGCTGCGCCACTCCTCCCGCAGGCGGACCGGCTCGTAGACGACGCGCTTCTGCTCGTCGTCGTAGCGGACCTCGACGTAGCCGGTCTGGGGGAAGTCCTTGCGCAGCGGATGGCCCTCGAAGCCGTAGTCGGTCAGCAGCCGGCGCAGGTCGGGGTGGTCGGAGAAGTAGATGCCGAACATGTCCCAGGCCTCGCGCTCGTACCACATGGCCGAGGCGAAGACGCCGGTCACCGAGGGCACAGGCGCCGTCTCGCCGGTGCGCAGCTTGACCCGGATGCGCTGGTTCTGACGCGGCGAGAGCAGGTGATAGACCACCTCGAAGCGCTCCTCGCGCTCCGGGTAGTCGACGCCGCAGACATCCAGCAGCAGCTTGAACTGGCAATTCGGCTCGTCGCGCAGATAGGCGAGCACCCGGGCGATCGCGCCGGCCTGGACGCGCAGGGTGAGCTCGCCGCCGACGATCGCGCTCTCGATCAGCACGTCGCCGAGCGTCGGCGCGAGCTCGTCCAGCAGCTCGCGCAGCGCCGCCTCGCGCTCGGCGATGGTCTGGACCGCCATGGCCGCTACCCGTGCTCGTGCGAGCGCCGGACGCTCATCGCTCGATCGTCCCGGTGCGCTGGATCTTCCGCTTCAACAGCAGGATGCCGTAGACCAGCGCCTCGGCGGTCGGCGGGCAGCCGGGCACGTAGACGTCGACCGGCACGATCCGGTCGCAGCCGCGCACCACGGAGTAGGAATAGTGATAGTAGCCGCCGCCGTTGGCGCAGGACCCCATCGAGATCACGTAGCGCGGCTCGGCCATCTGGTCGTAGACCTTGCGCAGGGCCGGCGCCATCTTGTTGCACAGGGTGCCGGCGACGATCATCACGTCCGACTGGCGCGGGCTCGGCCGGAACACCAGGCCCAGCCGGTCGAGATCGTACCGGCTCGCGGCGGCATGCATCATCTCGACCGCGCAGCACGCCAGGCCGAAGGTCATCGGCCACAGCGAGCCGGCGCGCGCCCAGTTCACCAGGCTCTCGAGCTGGGTCACGAGGAAGCCCTTGTCCTGCAGGCTCTGGTTGACCTGCTCGAACAGGTGCGCGTCGCGACCGTGCGGCGCCAGGTCGGCCGGGCTCGCTACTCCCATTCCAGTGCCCCTTTCTTCCACTCGTAGACGAAACCGATGGTGAGGATGGCGAGGAAGAAGATCATCGACCAGAAGCCGAACAGCCCGATGTTGCCGAGCGACACCGCCCAGGGGAACAGGAAGGCCACCTCGAGGTCGAAGATGATGAACAGGATCGCCACCAGATAGTAGCGCACGTCGAACCGCCCGCGGGCATCCTCGAACGGATCGAAGCCGCACTCGTAGGGCGACAGCTTCTCCGCGTCGGGCCGCTGCCGCGCGATCACGAACGACGCCATCAGGATCATCACCGTCATGCCGACGGCGATGCCCAGGAAGATCAGGATCGGCAGGTATTCCAGCAGCAAGGCTTCCATTGGCGTCTCGCGCGTTCGCAGGGGCGTCGAAGGTCAAGCCTCAACG